>JAITOO010000043.1 GCA_031289875.1 Flavobacteriaceae bacterium | reverse complement strand
CCGCAATCACTTGGCAGACATGAATCCGCTGGAAGCAATGGAATTTATCAAAAACCGTTTACAGAAAACCCGCTCCAATGAAGAGTTTTTAGTAACTATGAATGGGTGATAATTAAATGATTAAGAAGATTATTGAGGTTTGCCCGAATCCGAGTACTGACTTTTGTCGCATTTACTAATTGAAATTACGGTAATTTCTTAAACGTTCCAAAATTAGGACAGGTTCATTAAAATTCGTATATTTGTAGATATTTTTGAACAAATTTGAATATGATTGAAAATAACAACGAACCCAACGAAGAAAAAAAATATACCGGCGACAGCATACAGTCGTTAGAAGGCATTGACCACGTGCGTATGCGCCCTTCTATGTACATCGGAGACGTGGGTATGCGCGGGCTTCATCACTTGGTGTACGAAGTCGTGGACAACTCCATAGACGAGGCGCTTGCAGGCTATTGCGACTCTATTGATGTCATCATCGGCAAAGACAATTCCATCACCGTTAAAGACAACGGACGCGGCATCCCTGTTGATATAAACACCAAAACAGGACTTTCCGCTCTCGAACTCGTAATGACCAAAATAGGAGCAGGAGGAAAATTCGACAAAGATTCCTACAAAGTCTCAGGAGGTCTGCACGGAGTCGGCGTTTCTTGTGTCAATGCACTTTCCGACCCTCTGGTCGCCACAGTGAACCGCGACGGCAAACAATACGAACAAAAATACTCCAAAGGCGTGCCGACAGGAGCAGTAGAAGTCGTAGGAACATCCACATTCACAGGAACTAAGGTGATGTTCGTTCCTGACCCGACCATTTTCAGCGAAACCATTTTCAACCACGATACTTTGGCTACGCGCCTCCGCGAGCTTTCCTACCTCAACAAAGGAATCACCATTACTTTGACGGACGAAAGAGAACTCGGAGAAAACGGAGAACCCAGCAACGAAATTTTCCACTCCGACAGAGGGTTGGAAGAGTTTGTAGAATTTATCGACGGCAACCGAGAACCGCTCATGGAAGAAATCATCCACATGGAAGGCGAAGTGGACAGCGTGCCTGTGGAAGTCGCCATGCGTTACAACACTTCCTACAACGAAAATATTCACTCTTACGTAAACAACATCAACACGAACGAGGGCGGGACACACCTCACAGGTTTCCGCCGTGCCTTGACGCGGACATTGAAAAAATATGCCGACGAAAATATTAATCTGGCAAAAGAAAAAGTTGAAATCACCGGCGACGACTTCCGCGAAGGATTAACTTCCGTTGTGTCTGTTAAGGTTATGGAGCCGCAGTTCGAAGGACAGACCAAGACCAAATTGGGAAATCCGGAAGTAAGTTCGGCGGTGGACAAAATCGTTTCGGAAATGCTGACCAATTATTTGGAAGAACACCCGAACGAGGCAAAACAAATCGTGCAGAAAGTTCTGCTGGCAGCGAAAGCACGCCAGGCGGCAAAAAAAGCGCGCGAACTGGTACAGAGAAAAACACCGCTCGGCGGAAGCGGACTTCCGGGAAAACTGGCGGACTGCTCCTCAAGAGACGCTTCTGAAAGCGAATTGTTCCTTGTCGAAGGAGATTCCGCAGGAGGTACGGCAAAATCAGGGCGCGACCGCATGTTTCAAGCTATCCTCCCGCTGAGGGGAAAAATCCTCAATGTGGAAAAAGCAATGAGTTATAAAGTCTTTGAAAGCGATGAAATTAAAAATATATACACCGCTTTGGGCGTTTCCATCGGAACGGAAGAAGATTCCAAAGCCTTGAATTTAAACAAACTGCGCTATCATAAAGTTGTCATCATGACCGATGCCGACGTGGACGGCTCTCACATCACCACCCTGATTCTGACTTTCTTCTTCCGATATATGAAGGAAATGATTGAGAATGGCTACGTTTACATTGCAACGCCGCCTCTGTATTTGCTGAAAAAGGGGGGAAAAGAATATTATGCGTGGGATGACAAACACCGCGAGGAACTTTCCGAACAACTGGGCAATGCGCAGGGAAAAGGTTTTACAGTGCAACGTTACAAAGGTTTGGGAGAAATGAACGCCGAACAGCTTTGGGAAACGACCATGAACCCTGAAAAGCGCACGCTGAGGCAGGTAGCCATCAACAACGCTTCCGAAGCGGACAGAATTTTCTCCATGCTCATGGGCGACGATGTGCCGCCGCGCCGTGAATTTATTGAGAAAAATGCTGTGTACGCAAATATTGATGCGTAAGAAATAATGACTATAAAATCAGCAAATGAGAAAATGATGATAATATGCTTGATAGTGTTTTAGATTTTCTCATTTGCTGATTTTCTCATTTATTAAAAAATGGTAATCTTTTTTCCTTTCATATTTTCCGGAAATTTTCAAGGAATGGCAATTTTCCCCTTTATTTTTGTGCGGTATAAGGAAATGAAAGAAAATCAAACACTTATCAACCACGAACGAATACATCTACGTCAGCAGATTGAATTGTTGTGGATTTTTTTCTTTCTGCTGTATTTTGGGGAATATTTGGTGAATTTCATCAAATTTCGCAATTCCGACCGCGCCTACCGTTCCATTAGTTTTGAACAAGAAGCCTACTTTAACGAAAAGAACTTAAGCTATCTGCAACACAGAAAATTTTGGAATTTTCTGAGATATTATTATAAAAGAAAATCATAAAAATCCGGCACTCGGTAATTTTGCGGTTTATTTGCCGTTAAACCCTAACTCCGT
>JAITOO010000231.1 GCA_031289875.1 Flavobacteriaceae bacterium | reverse complement strand
AAAATTTTGTTGAACGCATTGGGTTTGTCGGATACGGAATGTTTGCGCAAAATGGTAGCGAATTTATTAAACAGCGATTGCCCTTCTGTTTCGTTTAATTCGCGCAGATTGTTTTTTGTAAATGATTCTACTTCCGACAAGTTATAAGGTATAAAATTCCAAAAATCAGAAGAGAGTGTTTGATTGTTCCATGTTTCAAACAGTTGTTTGAGATTTCCTGTTTGACGATATTCTTCTTTTATTTGAATAACGACATTCGTTTTTTCAATTTTATTATTTCGCAATTCCGAAGCGTAAAGCATCAAAATTTCTGCATTTTTATCTTGCTGAAAATACGAGAAAAGCTGTCCTCCGTTTTTGTGCAGATTTTTCAGTTCTTTGTCAAATTCTTCGCCGTAAGTTTTACATTCAATCATTAAATAAGCCGTGCCGTCATCTTTGGTAACAAGAATATCCAAACGCCCTTTTTCTTGGTGTCCGAGTTTCCAAGTTTTTTCGAGAATGATATTTTCAGGCTTGTATCCTTTTTCGAGCAAGCGATTGACACATTCGAGCACGACAAAATTTTCAGGTTGAGAAAAATTTTGGGTAGTTTTGCTATCAAATTGTATTTTTTCGCCGTAATTAATTGCATCTTTTGCGAAATCAACCTCAATAACATAACCATCAGCATATTTTTTTGCAAAAATATCTGTTGAGTTTTCTTTTGGGCTGAAGCCTAATGTCTGTGCGAAAAAACTGTAATCATAAGACATTACAAACGATTATAAAATGATTCTCAACAAAGGTACAATCTTTTTCAGGAAAATAAGGAAATTTTTTGTCCGTAAATGACGCTTTCGCAGATTCAACTTCTAAATCCCCAAGTAAGAACAAGGATTTAAAAATGCAGGGATTTTGGAAATTTTTCAAAGCGATATTGAACTGTTTCAGAGGTATTTACAAACACGATTTACTTTTGTTTTGATAAAGAATGCGAGCTTGTCTGCTGAAAATATAATAAAAACCCTCAAAGTGCAAAACTTGTTTTATACGCACAACGGCTTTTTTATTCCCTTTTATTATAAAACAAAAAAAGTGAATAAAAAAGTAGGGATTTCCCATTAAATTCTTTATCTTTGTCGAAAGGTTTAAAGCATAAAAAACACAAGTAAAAACTATGAATCTACATGAATATCAAGGAAAAGAAATTCTCTCATCTTTTGGAGTAAGAGTGCAGCGGGGAATTATTGCCACTACTCCTGACGAAGCAGTGGAAGCGGCAAAAGAAATGAACAGTAAAACCGGCACAAACTGGTGGGTGATAAAAGCTCAAATCCATGCAGGCGGGCGAGGCAAAGGCGGCGGCGTGAAATTAGCCAAATCGCTGGACGAAGTTAGACAACGGGCTTCCGACATCATCGGCATGAACCTCATCACTCCGCAGACCTCCAAAGAAGGCAAAAAAGTACATCAAATCTATATCGCAGAAGATATGTACTATCCCGGAGATTCAGAAACCAAAGAATTTTATATGTCTGTGATGCTTGACCGCGCCAAAGGAAAAAATATTATTATTTACTCCACTGAAGGCGGAATGGACATCGAAGAAGTTGCGGCTTCCACACCTGAAAAGATTTTCACTGAAGAAATCGACCCTGCCGTAGGTCTGCAAGGTTTTCAGGCGCGCAAAATCGCTTTCAATCTCGGACTGGGCGGCGAAGCGTTTAAAGATATGACGCGCTTTGTTGCCGCTTTATACAAGGCTTATACGCACAGCGATGCCTCTTTGTTTGAAATCAATCCCGTGCTGAAAACGTCGGACGACAAAATCGCCGCCGTAGATGCCAAAGTTACTATCGACAACAATTCTCTGTACCGCCACCCCGACTATCTGGCAATGAGAGACACCCGCGAAGAAGACCCTACCGAAGTAGAGGCAGGCGAAGCCGGGCTGAATTTTATCAAACTGGACGGAAACGTAGGCTGTATGGTAAACGGAGCAGGCTTGGCAATGGCAACGATGGACATCATCAAGCATTCGGGAGGACATCCGGCGAACTTCCTCGACGTAGGCGGAACTGCCGATGCAGACCGAGTGGAAACGGCTTTCCGCATTATTTTGAAAGATGAAAACGTACAGGCTATCTTGGTAAATATTTTTGGAGGAATTGTGCGTTGCGACCGCGTTGCGCAGGGAATTTTGTATGCTTACCAGAAAATGG
Source organism: Flavobacteriaceae bacterium (assembly GCA_031289875.1). Taxonomy (GTDB): domain Bacteria; phylum Bacteroidota; class Bacteroidia; order Flavobacteriales; family Weeksellaceae; genus Apibacter. The sequence goes on along the minus strand of JAITOO010000231.1, from coordinate 11,475 downwards.
GCGATGAGATTAAAGTTCCGCTTATTGTGCGCTTGCAGGGAACAAATGCAGACCTTGCCAAAAAAATGATTGACGACAGCGGTCTGGAAGTACTGTCTGCCATCACATTGGAAGAAGCCGCCGAAGCGGTAGCCCACGCATTGTCTTGAAGGCTAATAATTAATATATGTCTTATATATTTTCAAAGTTCTGAGCTTTTTAAGTTCAGGACTTTTTTTATTTGAAGAGAAGAAATTTCAGAATAGTTTGGTAATTTCATTATTCTTAATTCTTGATTATTATTGTATATTTGCTTTGTGATAACTTGTTTCAACATTTCAGAAATTCCCGCTACCGCCCTGCTTGTCAAGGATTACCTGAACGAAAAGGAGACTGTGGAAAAGTTCTATCATAAAAGTTTTTCGTATGAAAATCTATTGGCGCAGGCAAAGGAAAAATTGGCGGATTATCAGCATAGAGATACGCTTTTTACAGAACTTTCTGCTCAAATGCAAAAATTGGAACTCTCTGAAAAACAACAGGAAAACCTGCAAAAACTCGCCAAAAAAAATACGGTTACCCTCACCACAGGGCATCAGCTCAATCTGATGACGGGACATTTGTATTTCATATACAAGATTCTTCATGTCATCAAACTGTGTAACTCTATGAATCACCGTCAGAAAGAAATCAATTTTGTGCCGATGTTCTGGCTTGCTGCTGAAGACCATGATTTTGAAGAAATTAATCATTTCCGCTTTCGCAGGAAAAAAATCGAGTGGCAGGGAAATTACAAAAATTTCACAGGCGAAATTCCTGTTTCCGACCTCAAAACCATTTTGAACGGTTTTTATGAAGCGTTGAAATATTTTCCTTTCGGGAAAGATTTGCGGAAAATTATCGAAAAATCTTACTTTTCGGCGGAAAATCTGGCAGATGCAACTCGAATTTTGGTTCACGAACTGTTCAAAGATTACGGCTTGCTAATGATTGACGGCAACCGAAAACCGCTAAAAAAATTGTTTGTCCCGTATATTCAAGAAGATATTAAAGAACAGAAATCGTATCAAAAAATTTCGCAAACCATTGAAAATCTGAAACCTGAATATAAAATACAAGTCAATCCGAGAAAAATTAATTTTTTTTATCACAACAACGGCGAGCGCAATCGAATTGATGAAACCAACGGAAAATATTATATCTTAGGCACTTGCCTCAATTTTTCGCAGGAAGAAATCTTGTCCGAACTGGAAAAATATCCCGAAAAATTCAGTCCCAATGCCTTAATGAGACCTGTTTATCAGGAAGTTATACTTCCCAATGCTGCCTACATCGGCGGAAATGCAGAAATCGCCTATTGGCTGGAACTGAAAAATTATTTTGATTCGCAGCAACTTCCATTCCCTGTGCTGATTCCGCGAAATTCCATGCTGTTGATTTCGGAAGAACAACTCAAAAAAATGAAAAAATATCATTGGAAAACGGAAGATTTGTTTATGCCGAAAGAGGAAATTATTGAAAAAATGATTTCCGGAATTTCTACGGTTTTCATTGATTTTCAGAAATATGAAAACGAATTGAATCATATTTTTGACGGACTGCTCAAAGATTCTCGACAAACTGATATTTCGCTGAAAAACATGGTGTTGGCTCAGCAAAAAAAACAGATGAACGGTTTGCAGAAAGTTTCGCTCCGCTTTCGCAAAGCAGAAAAACTGAAAAACAAGGAATGGATTTCAAACTTTGAAAAATTGCATTTTGAGGTGTTTCCCGAAGGTATTTGGCAAGAAAGAATTGAAAATTTTTCGGAATATTTTGCCATTTATGGAAAAGATTTTATGTCTTTTTTGTATAAAGACATAAAAGAGTTTGAGTCGGTAATGATTTTGAAAATATTGTCAGTTTAAATTAAAATATTAGATTTGCATTAAATTTTAACTGATGAAAAAGTATTTGTTTTTCATTTTTGTTTTTTCTGCTTTGTGCACGGCGCAACAGATTAAGCATACAGTCGCTCCCAAAGAAACTTTGTACGGATTGAGCAAGCAGTACAATGTAAGCATTGACGACATCAAAAAGTTAAATCCTCAGCTGAAAGACCGCACTCCGCAAATCGGAGAGGAGTTGATTTTACCCAATTCTGCAAAAAAAATCAAACCCGATGCGGCTTCCACAGAACCCAAATATCTCTACATCAAGGTAGAACCCAAAGAAACTTTGTACGGATTGAGCAAAAAATACGGCACAACCATCGAAATTATCAAAAAACTCAATCCCGATATGGGCGAAAACGGTCCAAAAATTGGAGAAGTTTTAAAAATTCCTGATAACGGAACGGCAAAATCAACAGATACTCACATAGTTGAGAAGCCAAAACCTGCTGCTGAAAAAATCTCGACACAAGTGGCAAAAACTGTTTATTCCGACGGACTCAACGTAGCGCTGATTCTCCCTTTCAACGCTAAAGACGCCAAACGCAGCAGCGGGCGGAACATTGCGAGGCAGTTCTATTCAGGAGCAAAAGTTGCGCTGGATTCTCTCTCAAACAACGGCAGAAAACTCAATGTCAAAATATTGGACAGTGAAGATGAAACCGCTTTGCAGGCATATGATTTTTCAAAAACAGACCTGATTATCGGTCCTTTGTTTCGTTCAAAAATCGTGGCTTTGGCAGACCGGTTGAGCAATACCAAAATTCCGATTATTTCGCCGTATGCTTCGAGAGACGAGTTGGACAAATACCCTAATGTGGTGATTTACGACACCAAACCGCAGTTTCTTGCAGACAAACTCGTCGAGGAAATGCTGAAATCTTACCATGACGAGAAAATTTTCATTCTAAAAGACAGCGACAATGCAGATATAGCTGATTATTTCAAGAAAATCATTCAAGAAAAACGCAAAAATGCAGAGATTTCCATTATTACCGATGCAGGAAAAATTGAGCCTCCTCAAAACATTGTTACACAAGAATATAACAAAATATACGCTATTTTGGTCTCTGACGATACTAATTTGACGACAGAATTTTTGGACAAGGTTACGGCTTTCGATTCCAAATTGATTCAGCCGATTTCCTTGTATTATTCCGCCAAATTTGACAGCAGCAAATACAACGAAAAACTGCTGAACGAAAAATTGATTTATTCCGATACTCAATATGTCAATGAAGATGGATTTAACGAGCAGAAAACATTAAATGCTTACAAAAAAGTCTATTGCGGCATTCCCGACAGATATGCAGTATCAGGCTTTGACATAACTTACGATATTCTTACTCGACTGAATACTAACAAGATTCTGACGGATTCTACCATGAAAGAAGAACACAAACAATTAAGTAATAAGTATTTTTTTGAAAGAATTAAAAACGGCGCTTGGGCGAACAAGGGAGCGAGAGTTATTCGATTCATAAAATAAGATTAAAGAACTACAAATGAATGCATTAGTATTTCCGGGACAAGGTTCCCAATATCCAGGAATGGGCAAAGACCTGTACGACAGCAGGTCGGACATTAAAGAAATCATGGATTACGCAAATGATATTCTCGGTTTTGATATTCTGAACATTATGTTTAACGGAACAGAAGAAGAACTGAAAAGAACAAAAGTAACACAGCCTGCCGTTTTCATACATTCCATAGCCGTTGCAAAGGCGCTTCAAAATTCAAGCATTGAAATGGTTGCCGGACATTCGCTGGGCGAATTTTCCGCTCTGGTCGCCAACGGAGTACTGTCTTTCGAGGACGGATTGAAATTGGTTTACGAACGTGCTTTGGCAATGCACGAAGCCTGTGAACAGACCCCCTCCGCCATGACGGCAATCATCGGGCTGAAAGACCAACTGATAGAAGACGTTTGCAAAGAAATCTCCACCGAAGATCATTTGGTTGTTCCTGCCAACTACAACAGTCCGGGACAGTTAGTCATTTCAGGACATCTCAGCGCAGTAACCCAAGCGGGAGAAATTTTAAAAGAAAAAGGAGCAAAACGCATAGTTCCGTTGCCTGTAGCGGGCGCATTCCATTCCCCGCTGATGCAGGGCGCACAAGACCGTTTGGCAAAAGCTGTCGAAAAAGTCAAATTCAACAAGCCATGCATTCCGATATACCAAAACGTAACTGCCGAAGCCGTGAAAGAGGTTGATGAAATCAAGCATAATCTACTGATTCAATTGACTGCTCCCGTGAAATGGACACAAACTATTCAAAACATGATTGCCGACGGCTGCAAGGTTTTTACGGAAGCAGGACCGGGAAAAACGCTTCAAGGATTAATCAAAAAAATAGACCCGTCGGTAGAAGCAACTTCGATTTCGTAGAAAATTTATTAATAAATTTACCATTTCATTAAGAAAATTGTACACAATTAATGTGTACATTGCAGCATGTGTTTCACAATTAAGTATTATAATATATAAACAGAATGAATAGATTAGCGTTAGGGGGGATTTTAATTTTATGTCTATTCCCTTTTAATTCTTGTAAAAAAGCAGACAAAACAGAGACTCAGCAAAAAATCATAGACCGTTCCCTACCGGGGTATTACGACATTGATTTTCAAAATATTTTCACTCGTCAGGAGAGTCATTCTCCCGAAGATTCAAAAATAAAATCGAAACTGTCCGATTATTACACCAAGTTTTGGAAAACCCGAAATCTGAGCGGAGGTCTGCTCGTGGCGCGTGGAAACAATATTCTTTTTGAAAAATACAGAGGTTCTGCCAATATCGAAAAGCAAATACCCGTTACGGCAAAGACCCCGCTGCATATTGCCTCCGTGAGCAAAATCATCACCTCGCTCGCCGTTTTGAAATTGGTCGAAGCCGGAAAATTCAGTTTAGACCAAAAAGTAAACAGCCTGCTTCCCTCTTTCCCTTATGAAGAAATCACTGTCAGAAATCTGCTTTCCCATCGCAGCGGGCTGCCGAATTACAGCTATCTGGCGGAAGACAAACGCTACCTTTGGGACAAATCCAAATTCATGACCAATGAAGACGTATTAAACTTGTTTTCAGAACATAAACCTGAGTTGTCGTTTCCTCCCGATACGCATTTTGCCTACTCCAATTCCAATTTTGCCATTCTGGCTTTGATTGTAGAAAAAATCACTAAAAATCCTTTTCCGACGGCGGTCAAGAAGATGATTTTCGACCCGCTCGAAATGGAGCATACTTTCGTTTTCCAAAAGCAGGATTCGGGCAAGGTCGCGCTGTCTTACTACAACAACGAAAAACCTTTTTCTTTTGATTATTTGGACTGCGTTTACGGCGACAAGAATGTCTATTCCACGCCCCAAGATTTGTATCGCTTGAGCGAAGCCCTGTTTGCGCCGAATTTTCTCCGCAAAGACCTCTTGCAGCAGATGTTCACGCCGTATAGCAACGAACGCGCAGGCGTGAAAAATTACGGCTTGGGAATCCGCATGATGATTTTTCCCAATGGGAAGAAACTCACCTACCACAACGGCTGGTGGCACGGAAGCAATGCCGTTTTTGTCCATTTGCCGGACGAAAAAGTAACCATTATTGCCATAGGAAACAAATTTTCCAATGCGGTATATTCCGCTTTCAGAACAGCTTCCTTTTTTGGAAATTATCCGTTGAAACTGGAAGACGAAACCGTCGAACACGGAGATGTCTTGGGCGGACATAGCAACTCGGAAGCTAAAAGCAATTCGAATTAAATCTTCGTTGTGAAAAATTGTTACATTTGAAAAAAGAATTTTTATCAAGAAAAAGATAGTCGAAATATTCAACCTTCTTCCCAACAGGAAAAGCAAGTTGTTATTCTTTCTTTCAAAAAAGTCATTTAACTCTATCATTTTTAAAATATTCCCTCAAATTATTTGTAAATTTGCCTCACAAGTTTGTAAATAATGAAATACTTTTTCTGTATTTTATCAATTATCGGCGTTTTTAATTTTTCTTCTGCCCAAGACAGCCTCAAAACAAATCCAAAAGTAGGGCTGGTTCTCAGCGGCGGCGGCGCAAAGGGTTTTGCTCATATCGAAGTGCTGGAAGCGTTGGAAAAAGCGGGCGTAAGGATTGACTACATCGGAGGGACAAGTATCGGTGCAATCGTCGGAGGGCTGTATGCGGCGGGCTATTCTCCTTCTCAAATTCGCCAAATTATTAAAAAAACAGACTTTACCATGCTTTTCATTCAAGAAAAAGAGCGAGATTTCATTCCTTTTTTTGACAAATCCTATAAGGAAAAATATTTGGTAACCATCCCTTTCAACAATTTCAAAATTTTGCTTCCCTCTGCCATCAGCAAGGGGCAGGGACCTTTGATGCTGCTGACGGACTTGCTTGCTCCCGTTCATCAGATTAAGGATTTTTCTCAATTGCCGATTCCGTTTTTCTGCATCGCAACCAATTTGGAAAACGGCGAAGAAGAACAGTTGGAAAACGGCTTTCTGCCGTTGAGCATTTTGGCTAGCGGCGCGTTCCCGACATTAGTCGAGCCGGTAAAAATCGGAGGAAAAACTTTGGTAGATGGCGGAATTGTTAATAATCTTCCTGCCAAAGCATTGAAAAACAAAGGTATGGATATTGTCATCGGGGTTGATTTGGGTGCAGGCTTGATGAAAATGGAAGAAATGAACTCGCTTATCAAAATCATTGACCAAATCATCAGTTACCGAATTAACTACAAAACCGATTATGAGCGGGATTATATCGATGTGTTGATAAGACCCGACCTGAAAAACTACACGGTTACAGATTTTAACAAGATGGATTCTATTCTTTTAAAAGGGAAAATTGCAGCAAAAAAAGCTTTCCCAAAATTAGAGGAAATTGCCAAAATGCAAGGTTATGACACAATTAATCGTCCGAGATTAAAAGCTCTCCCTCAAAACATGTATCTATTTCTTAATCAACTGAATATAGAAGGAAATACTACCTACAGCGACAAATATCTCCGCAGGAAAACCAATCTTTATGTCCCTGAAAACACAACAGTGAAAAAACTCAGCACAGGAACGACAGCCTTATATTCGACGGGAAATTTCAACCGTGTGTATTACGAACTGAGCAACAATCCCGACAAGGAAAGCGAAAATGTTACTTTTCATCTGGACGAGAAAGACAACAATTCGGTCAAACTTGGAATTCACTACGACGACGTTTACAAAGCCGGCTTGCTCACAAACGTTACGATGAATCGCCTTCTTTTGTCAAACGCTACGGTTTCTTTGGATGTGGTTTTTGGGAATAATTTCAGAGCTTATCTCAATTATTTCATAGACAATGGCGTTTTACCGAGCATTGGTCTCAACAGTACTTTCAACTCTTTTGGTTTCAATTACGACGAAATGAAAAACGGCGAATATCTCATAAAAAGACTGCAAAACTTTAACCAGCAGGTTTACCTGCAATCTACCCTCAACGAAAAATATGCCGTTGGCGGCGGTATGGAATACACTTATATCAAATTTTCGCCTTTTTTGGGTCAGACAACTAAAATTTTCGAAAAAACAAACGCCAATTTTTTCAATCCTTATTTTTACATACAGGCGGACACGCGAGACAATTCCAACTTCCCGTCCAAAGGATTCAAATTTAACGCTGTGGCAAAATACATTCCTTTTTCAGATACCGATGATTTTAAAGAATTTTACATCGTCAAAGGAAATTTTCGCTATTATATTCCGCTTGGAAAACGGCTTTCGGTAGAGAGTGAAGGATTTTTCGGAACTTCTTTCAATAACCTTCCGCTGCAATACAAATATTTTTTGGGAGGATATTTTGAGCAGGATTTATGCAATTTTGAAAAATTCTTGGGACTTCCTTTTGGCTATGCCGCAGGAAACCATGCGCTGAGCTTGTTCGGCGGATTGAAATATCGAATTTTAAAAAATCACTATGCCAGAGGCTATGTGAATTTTGCCAACATAGAAGACGAATTTATTGATTTACAATACTTCAAATACAAATATTCAAGCTACGGCATCGGATACGGATATGACAGTCCTTTCGGACCCATCAATTTACTGTACACCTATTCTACCAATCAGTGCAAAGGTGTTTTCAGCGTAGCTTTGGGATATTGGTTTTAATTAAAAAAATGATACATTACTTTTCACAAAACAAATTTAATTTAAAAGAAAAATTACGGCGAAAAAAATGGTTGAAATCTACCGTTGAAAATGAAAAAACAAAATTGGGAGAAATTAATTATATTTTTTGTTCCGACGAGCAATTATTGGAAATCAACAAGCAATATTTGCAGCACGATTTTTACACAGACATCATCACTTTTGATTATCGAGAGAATGACCTGATTTCAGGAGATATTTTCATTTCGACGGACAGAGTGAAAGAGAACGCAGAAATCAATCAAGTCGATTTTGAAGAAGAAATGAACCGCGTTTTGGTGCATGGAATTTTACACATCATCGGGTACAAAGATAAAACCGACGAAGATTCAAAACTGATGAGAAAAAAAGAAAATTACTATCTTAGCAACTTTAAAACTTTTTAAAAACACATAAATTTAATCCTATGTTCCACGTGGAACATTTAAGAAAATGATATTAAAAGATTACGACATAATTGTAGTAGGCGCAGGACATGCGGGTTCAGAAGCAGCGGCAGCAGCGGCAAATTTGGGTTCAAAAACTTTATTGATAACCATGAATTTGCAAAATATTGCACAAATGTCTTGCAACCCTGCGATGGGCGGAATTGCCAAAGGACAAATCGTGCGGGAAATAGACGCTTTGGGCGGTCTGTCAGGCATCGTAACCGATAAAACCATGATTCAATTCAAGATGTTGAACTTGTCCAAAGGACCCGCCATGTGGAGTCCCAGAGCGCAGTCCGACCGCATGGAATTTTCAAAAGAATGGCGTTTACAGTTAGAACAAATTTCCAACCTTGATTTTTTCCAAGATATGGTCATCAGCCTGATTACTGAAAACAACAAAATCATAGGCGTGAAAACTTTCATGGGTTTCACCGTTTATTCAAAAGCGGTGATTTTGACCAACGGAACTTTCCTCAATGGACAGATTCACATCGGCGACAAGCAATTCGGCGGAGGAAGAATGGGCGAAGTACCTGCTTTTGGAATTACCGAAGATTTAATAAAATCAGGCTTTGAAGCAGGAAGAATGAAAACAGGAACACCCCCTCGTGTGGACGGCAGAAGCCTTGATTTTTCCAAAATGCAGGAACAAAAAGGAGATGAAAATCCACAAAAATTTTCCTTTGCCAACACTCCTCTCCTCACATCGCAAAGAAGCTGCCACATCAGTTATACCAATGCCGCCGTACACGAAGCGTTGCGCGAGGGTTTCGATCGTTCTCCCCTATTCAATGGAACAATAAAAAGCACAGGCCCACGCTATTGTCCATCGATTGAAGACAAAATTAACCGTTTTGCCGAGCGGGAACGGCATCAAATTTTTGCCGAACCCGAAGGCTGGAAAACCGTAGAATATTATGTAAACGGTTTCAGTACTTCCCTTCCTGATGATGTGCAATTCAAAGCTTTGCGTCTGATTTCGGGTTTTGAAAAGGTAAAAATTCTCCGTCCGGGTTATGCTATCGAATACGACTACTTTCCTCCTACCCAACTGAAAAGTACGCTGGAAACGAAAATTATCGAAAATCTGTATTTTGCGGGACAAATCAACGGAACAACAGGCTACGAAGAAGCTGCAGGACAAGGACTCATGGCGGGAATCAATGCAGCTCTGAAAATTCAGGAAAAAGAACCTTTTATTTTGAAAAGAAATCAGGCATATATCGGCGTTCTCATCGACGATTTGATTACCAAAGGAACGGAAGAACCTTACAGAATGTTCACTTCCCGCGCTGAATATCGCATGAGTTTAAGGCAAGACAATGCCGATGAAAGACTTACTCCATTGGGATATTCCTTAGGTTTGGCTTCCGAAGAACGCATGAAAAATCTGGAAGAAAAATTGAAGAAAACGCAGGAATGTATTAACTTTATCAAAGCTACTTCTGTGAAAAAGGAAGAAATTAATCCCGTTTTGGAAGAAAAAAAATCTGCCATAATTACTCAATCCGTCAAAGCGGACAGCATTTTGGTCAGACCTAACATCAGTTTGAAAGATTTGGAAAAAATCTCTGCCATTAAAATTTTTTTAGAAGAAAAAAAATATTCGGACACTGTGCTGGAACAGGTAGAAATCAAAATTAAATATAAGGGATATATTGATAAAGAACTGGAAAACGTAGAAAAACTCAACCGTCTGGAAAATATTAAAATTCCTGCCGGTTTTGATTATTCCAAGATGAACAGCATTTCTACGGAAGCAAAGCAAAAATTAATAAAATTCAAACCCGAAACTATTGGACAGGCGAGCAGAATCAGTGGGGTATCTCCTTCTGATATAAATGTTTTGCTGATTTATTTAGGAAGATAACGCAAATGTTCCACGTGGAACATTTGAAATATTTAAAAAAAATTAATAAATTACTTACTTGAAATATAATAACTTAATATGAAAATTAAAGACCATTTTTTAACCCAAGAAATTTTTGAAGTTAAAGAAACTCAACACAAAGGAATCTTAAAAACGCAAAATCTACCTGAAAATTTAGACAAATACTACAACAGCGATAAATATCTTTCCCACAATAAGGACAATTCTCTTAAATCAAAAATTTATCAGTTTGTTCAAAAATTCAATGAAAAATTCAAATTTAAAATTATTTCAAAATTCAAATCTTCGGGAAAAATTTTAGATTATGGCTGCGGCGATGGTTCTTTTCTTTCCTTTATGAAAAATTATCATTTTTCTGTTTTGGGATATGAACCCAACGAAAAAGCACGAAACATTGCAGTTTCAAAAATAGGAAAAGAAAATTTGACGGATTCTCCGGAAAAAATAGAAAACAATTCTTTGGACATTATCACACTTTGGCATGTTTTAGAACACATTTCCAATCCCGAAGAAATACTTGCTCTGCTCAAAACAAAACTGAAAAACGACGGCTTTTTATTAATTGCCGTTCCCAATTACCAATCTTTTGACGGAAAATTTTACAAGGAAAATTGGGCGGCGTGGGATGTTCCGCGACATGCTTTTCACTATGGAAAAGAAGGAGCCATCCGTTTTTTCAACCTCAACCGGTTTGACGTTTTATATACTTATCCCCTCCCTTTTGACAGTTTGTATATTTCCATGATAAGCGAAACTTATGCAAAAAATCCTTTGGGTATTCTGCGGTTTCCTTTTATTGGAGTTTTGTCTAATTTAAAAGGCACAAAAAACGGTAATTTTTCGTCTGTTATTTATGTGTTGAGAAAGTAGGAATTAAATCAATAAATTTTTATTGAATAAATAGCTCTCCAACAATAACTTAAAGTCTTAAACATTACCAGTAATAGTTAACCCCTAACTTAGTAAAAGGCAGCATAAGCAATAATAAAAATAATATTATATAATTAATATCGTATTTTTTATTTTGTATTTCATCTTTATTATTTATTAATAGAGAGAGTAAAACCAAAT
>JAITOO010000225.1 GCA_031289875.1 Flavobacteriaceae bacterium | reverse complement strand
TCACAAAAACGGTCGCGTGGAGTCTATCTCTGAAATAGTAGACGGACAATTGAAAATGACAAAGAAATATGACTCCGACGGGAATGAGTTAAGCGTCGGTTGCGGTTGCTGAAAGTTGGTGACATCGCTTGTCTCAAAATGCGGCAATCGTGTATCGGTCAAGCTTCGGAGTTTCTGAGTCTTTTTTTTATAGGAACTTAAAAAATTAACCATTTAATCTTGCTTTTTATTTTTATTTCCATACCTTTGTGCAGCCTATGCTGAGCACCTTTAATTTTAAGTACTAACACTCTGAAAAATAAATGCACTACTCGACATTTGCAGATTCTGTTTCAGGTTTTATAAATATTTATTAATTCTTACGCTGTAATTTTTATGAAAAAAAGAAATTTATCCGCTGGGGTCATATTGTGTATAGCATTATTGACATCCGTTTCGTCTTGTGTAGATGAAAGTTACAATCTCAACAAACTCAACAAAGACAATATTTTTAGTCCTAACGGTATTGTTGTTCCGATAGGTAGTGTCGACACTATCTTCCTGAAAAAAATATTTGAAAATTATACTATTGACAGCTTGTTTTACGATGATAAGGGAAATTATTATCTTTCGTATAGCGGCAGTTATGAGCCTGAATTTCCTAAAAAAAGTGATTTTTCTTTTATTCCGAGAAATCAAACGGTACACAATTTGGCAATTCCTAACCCTTGGGGTGTTCCGGAGACTATGATCCCGGCCGGAACCGCTTATGATCTCCACATACAGGAGAACATGGTTAAATACAATGATTTCCAATTTAACACAATTGAAGCCCCCTGGGGTTATGCCGTTATAGATTCCTGCAATTTTACCCATTTGGCTATTATAATTTCTGTAGAGTTGATAGATGTTGTGACTGAAAATATGCAGATCGTCTTGGATGTAACTCATCCGGATATGATTAGTTTTGCCGAAAATCCGACTGTCTTAACATTTTCTGCAGATGTAGGAGGTATTCAAATAGACTCTATCAACGTTACTAACTATAATTTTGCGGACGAAGATTTTAGCTTTTTGTATTCTGTCAAAATGCAAAAAGCAGATATTAACCGGACGGCAAACATTTCTTATCAATCGAATCCGAGAATTAGAATCTCTTTTTATTCGACTCCAGAGGAAAATATAGAGCTTGGCGTAGTATGGGGTACAATCAATATAATAGAGAATTCTGTTCATGTAGATAAATTTGAAATATCTCTCCTGAAAACCGCTTTCCCCTATGCCGATTTTAATTTCTATAATCCTTCTTTACAAATAATTACGGATGGAAATTTGGGAGTCCCGTTGATCACAACACTTCTTTTGGCTGGGGAAAAGGATGGTATTGTAGATACAACAAATCCCAATTCTACAGAAACCGCCGATAATCTCAGATTAGATTCACCTACCGAACCGGGAAAAGAAAAGCATAATTTCTACTATCTCGCCCGCCAAGAAGAAGATGTACCGAATGGTGCAATATATAGAAATTTTAATATCAATAAGATCATTCAAAATAAACCGGATTTTATCCATTATGAATTAATGGTTGGAACAGATTACAGTGTACATCGCCCTCATTTTATAGATTTCACCAAAGAGTTGAAGATGAGCATTGCTTACAAAATGCTTCTCCCATTTTCTTTCGAAGAAGGTACGAGCATTACGCTTTCTGATACGATTACTAATATTTTTGACGAAAATTTGGTTGATTTATTATTTTACGATTCGGAAAAAGGCGGAGATGTAATCATCACTGCAGATGCAGAAAATACTTTTCCTTTGGATATGACTGTAAATGTTGCATTCCTGAGAGAAGATTATACAAGATTGGCTATTGTGGTTGCTCCTATTACACTAAAAAAAGAAGGAGATGAGTTTAAAATACACATAGAAAACAAATATTTCAAGTTTATGTCTGAAGCGAAACACATGGAAGTTAGTTTTACTGCTAATCATAATGGAATGCAAACGAACGATGGAAAGCCTATAGGATTGAGTACCATGGACTATATTTTGATTAAAAAATTGATTTTTAAGAAAACGGGTGGTTTGCATTTTGAATTGGAATTTTAATAAAAAAAAACATGAAAACAGTATATAACGCACGCCTTTTAAGTTTAATCCTGCTATTTTGCATTTTCGAAGGAAATGCTCAGACAAGCAAAATTTCCTATTTTATGGAAAGCGCCGGAACGCGTAGTTCTTTGAACCCTGCGCTACGTCCGACGCAAGGATATGTGGGGGTTCCCATTCTTGCGGATTTTAATTTGATGTTAGGAACCAACACATTTAATATGGATCATTTTACGTTCCATAAAAACAATGATTTTCTGTTTTTTATGAACGATAATGTAGGTGTAGAAGAATTTCTCAAAAATATTTCTAATGCCAATTACTTAGATATAAATACTGATATATCGTTGCTTACTGCCGGTTGGTATGCCGGAAACAACTTCTGGAATATCAATCTTGGGGTAAGAGGATTCGCCGGAGCCAATCTTCCGAAAGATTTTTTCCGGTTGGCAAAAGAAGGATTCGGAATTGAAGACAAGAATATATTTGACCTTTCTAATACCGGTGTTTCTGCAATGCTTTTTGGTGAGTTAAGTTTAGGTTTTTCCCGAACCTTTCTGGACAATAAACTCAGTATCGGTGTTCGCGGTAAGTTTTTGACCGGCCTTGGAAATGCTAATCTTAAAGTAGATGCTTTGACATTGGCTGTCGGTTCGGATGATTGGGTGGTTCACTCGGATGCCCTAATGCAAATTTCAGCTCCGGGACTACAACCTGAATACGATGAAGATGGTGCGCTTAACGGTTTTGATTTCGGCGAAAAAATACTGACCTCTCCTGCGGGATATGGGATGGGATGGGATGTGGGCGTTGAATACAATTTAGTCCACCTATCGGAGAATTTCGATGGACTGCTTACCAATGTGTTGCGACGAATGAAAATCTCTGCGGCGCTCACGGATATTGGTTTTATCAAATGGGACAAAAATAGTTCCACTACGCTACATGCCCGTGGAGACAGCAATATTGATCCGGATAATTTGTCTTTTAGTCTTGATAATGACAATTCGCTGGCAGATCATTTCAATGAAATGGGTGAGAATCTGGAAGAATTTGTGAAGTTTCGTCCGGATGACAAGCAAGACGCTTATGAGACTTCACTTCGTACGAACATGAATTTCGGACTTGAATACGATATCTGGGAGAATAAATTAAGCGCAGGATTATTGTCTTCCACTACTTTTGCCGAATATTATACCATGACAGAACTTACTCTCTCTGCCAATTACTCTCCATTCAGTTGGTTAACTGTTTCCGGCGCTCATTCGTTTGCTCCCGGACTCTTCAAAACTTTTGGAGCGGCATTGCACATTGCTCCTTCCAAAGGATTAAATTTATTTATAGCATCGGATTATTTGGTTCCTCATGTCAATTCGGATTTTATTCCAACTACATCTAAAGCGGTGAATGTTCACTGGGGGATTACAATTCCTCTTTGATAAACTTTCCATACTCAATACAAAAAAATGAGAAATTTAATTGATTAGGAATTTTGTCGTACACCCCCGAAAAAAAATAAGATGCATATTTCCAAAATTATTCGTATATTTGTGCCCGTTTTTTAATTTTAATTTACATTTATAATTCAAAATTTTGATTTTTATGTTTTACCTTATGATCG
>JAITOO010000216.1 GCA_031289875.1 Flavobacteriaceae bacterium | reverse complement strand
AAAAATCTCTTTTTAAATCATCTGAGTTAGGTGAATCTTAAATCAAGAATTTCCCTCCAACCATTTAAAAATCAATTCATTTTCATAACCTTTTTGCGAAAGATAAGAGAAAAGTTTTTTTCGTTGGATAAAAATATTTTTTTCAACCAACAAAATCCATTTTTTTCCCGCCAGTTCATTCAAGGTTTTTTCATAATCTTGCCCATCAATTTCTTGCAAACCATTATAAATCAACTTTTCAGGGATTTGTTTCAGTCTTAGCTGAGAAATGATTTTCATTTTTCCCCATTTTTTCTGATAGAATTTCCCCCGCACAAAAGATTTCGCAAAACGTTCTTCACTTAAAAAATCATGATTGATTAAATAACTCCAAATCTCCGCTTTTTCATCCTCATCGAGGCGATATTCCTGCAATTTCTGTTCAATTTCGCAATGACAACGGTCTTGATAAGCGCAGTAATCCGCCATTTTTTTTTGTATTTCGGAGAAAGTCGGCATGAAAATGGTATTTGGCTGTAAAATTAAAACTATTTTTGCATTTAAAATAATATGATTAATTTTACCAATTAAATAATTCAACAGATGAAATCAAGAAGATTTTTATTATTAATGTTTTGCGTTGTATTTTTCGGTTTTTCCGCTCCTGCGCAGAACAGCGACGGCAAGAAAATTGACCCCGAAGAAATCGCTGACAAACAGATTGATGCGCTCGACAAGCTAATTTCTTTAGACGATTTCCAGAAAGTGGAACTCCATGATATTTTGGTACAGAGTGCACGGCAAATGAAAGACTTGCTGGACTTGGGGCAGTCGCAGGAAGATATACGTTTTGCGTTTGAAAACAGTCAGCGCGATTTTGAAAACAGGCTCAAAGATATCCTGACCGCCGAACAGTACGACAACTATGTGAAAGACAAACGGGAAAAAGCTATGAATCCCGACAACAAAAGCCGAAAGGATAAAAAGGATAAGAAAGACAAGAAACAACGAAATTCAAAAGCAGAAAACAACGAAATTCAAGAAAATCAAGATGCCGAATAGCTAAAAAAATCAGCGGAAACGAAAATATGAAAAATAAAATTAACGGCAAAATCATTCATCAGATTTTATTTTTGACAGTAATTGTCGTCTTGTTTGTGTTGATAATGAGCCGATTATCCTTGTTTTTTCCGAGTTTTCTCGGAGCAGTTACGCTATATGCCTTGTCAAGAAATTTTTTTCTCTATCTGACGGAAAAAAGACACTGGAACATTTGGATTGTTACTTTCGTGATTTTCCTCCTCTCCATCGCCGTCATTTCTGCGCCTGTTTACATGCTGGTGGAACTCACGCATTCCCGCGTGCATACTTTCATTTCTTACATGCAAAACATCAACGATTACCTCGTTAAAGTCCTCAATCAATTGAAATGGAATTACGGCATAAATCTGCAAAGCAAAGAAAATATTACACAGTTCACGACTTGGGCAGGAAAAATTATTCCTGAAATTCTGAACTCAACGCTCAATTCCGTGCTTGTGTTTTTCTTTTCGTTTTTCATTTTCTTTTTTATGATAATGAATGTCAGAAAGATGGAATCAGTTTTGATGAAATGGTCGCCTCTGAAAGACAAAAACACGCGGATTTTAGGCGTAAAACTGACAAAAATGATACAGTCCAATGCCATCGGAATCCCTGCGGTTGCTCTGATTCAGGGAATTGCAGGCTTGATTGGATACACAATTGCAGGAATTGACAATCTTTGGTTTTGGTTTGCTGTTACGACTTTTGCCGCCATGATTCCCATTGTCGGGTCGGCGCTGGCTTACGTTCCGATGGCGATAATACTTTTCAGCACAGGGCATGTCTGGACGGCGGTTTTCATACTTTTGTACGGACTGATTGTCATCGGGAGCGTGGACAATATTGCGCGCTTCACCCTGCTGAAAAAACTGAGCGATACGCACCCGCTCATTACTATTTTCGGAGTGATTTTTGGAATGAGCCTTTTTGGTTTCTTGGGATTGATTTTCGGACCGATACTTATTTCTCTGTTTTTCTTGCTGATAGAAGTCTATGCCGATGAATTTGGAAATAGAAAACGCCGCTTGAAATACAAACAAATTTCAGACGAAAGGCGGAAACACAAACCTGACAAACCGACTGAATCTCTATGATTTTCCTTTAAGAATGAGATGAAAACATCGGCATTTCCGCATTTTTCGTTTATATTGGAATGAATTTTGTTGTAATTATTCTCATTTAAATGTAAAAAGTATGGCTAAAACAATAAAAATCTACCCCGAAAATCCGTCTGAAAAATTAATCAATGAAATCATAGAAACACTGAAAAACGACGGCGTAATCATCTATCCGTCTGATACAGTGTATGGCTTGGGCTGCGATATTTTCAATCATAAAGCAATGGAAAAACTCGCAAGAATCAAAGGCGTTAAACTTGAAAAAACGCAATTTTCGTTTATTTGCAGCGATTTGAGCAATCTTTCGCAATTTACCAAACCGGTAGACAACAGCATTTTCAAACTGATGAAAAGAGCCTTGCCGGGACCTTTCACTTTCATACTCAACGCTTCCAACAACCTGCCGTCTTATTACAAAAACAAAAAAACCGTAGGAATACGCATTCCTGACAATCTGCTTCCAAGACTGCTTGTGGAACGGCTGGGCAACCCTATTGCCTCCATTTCCACATACAGCAACGATGAAATTATCGAATATTTCACCGACCCCGAACTCATTGCCGAAAAATACGACAAACTCGTAGATTTGATTATAGACAGCGGAATAGGAGACTACACGGCTTCCACCGTTGTGGACGTAACCTCGGGAGAGCCCGTGGTAATCCGTCAGGGAAAAGGCGATTTGGAGAAATTTTTGTGAGAAAAAGTTTCGCTTTTTCCTCAACAACAATCCATTACCCCCCTCCTGCCTTTCCATTCTCCGCTTCTTATTTAATTAGCCATCTATTTTGTAGATGCTTTGCCAGACGAGATGGTGGAAAATGGTTTTGGGGTTAGAATTGGAAAATTTAAAAAAAATAGTAATTTTGTATTCAAAATGACAGATACGAAACAACATAGAAAACAGCAAGTAAAATCCCCACTAAATTATATTGGCGGGAAAACGAAACTTTTGCCTCAACTTTTGCCGTTACTTCCAAAAGAGATTGATAATTTCATTGATTTGTTTTGTGGTGGCTGTAATGTTGGGATAAATATTGATGCCAACAAATTGATTTTCAATGATAATTTGATTTATTTGATTGAAATGTATAATGCATTTCAATCAAAAGATTTAGACGAAACAATTTGGCACATTGAAGGCAGAATCAAACAATTTAATTTGTCATTGATTAATGAATCGGGTTACAAAGAGTTACGAAATTTATACAATATAGAAAAAAATCCACTTGATTTGTTTGTTTTGATTGCATTTTCATTCAATCATCAAATCAGATTTAACAACAATCATGAATTTAACAATCCTTTTGGGCGCGAAAGAAGTTGTTTTAACATCACAATGAAAAAAAACTTAGAGAATTTTATTGTTGAATTGAAAGAAAATGATGTTAAATTTTCGGACAAATGTTTTACGGAATTTGACTTTTCATTTTTGAGCGAAAACGACTTTGTGTATTGTGACCCGCCGTATTTGATTACAACAGGAACTTACAACGATGGCAAACGTGGTTTCAAAGGTTGGACTGAAAAAGAGGAAAAGACATTATTAGAAATATTAGACAAACTTGATGGTCATAGAATTAAATTCGGATTATCTAATGTTTTGGCACACAAAGGAAAAGAAAATAAAATTTTGAAAAATTGGCTTGAAAATAATCCTTATTATTGTGTAAATTATTTGAATTTTGATTATTCAAATTGTAATTATCAGGTAAAAGAAAAGGATAAAAATGCAAGCATTGAAGTGTTTATTACAAATTATTTGCCACAAAAACCAAAAACACTTTTTTAACTAATGAGATTTATAGGAAACAAAGAAAATTTAGTTGAAAAAATCTATCAAAAAATGATAGAGCGAAACATTTCAGGCAATTCATTTTTTGATTTTTTTGCAGGAACGACTAACGTTGGTAGATTTTTCAAAAAGAAAAATTTTCAAGTTTTTTCTTCTGATTTGTTGTATTTTTCTTATGTTTTACAAAAAGCATATATTGCAAATAATCAGGAACTTAACTTTGAAGAATTATTAAAAGGAATAGATTTTAAAACACAATCTTTGTTTTCTACCCCTTTACAAAAAATTGTAGATTTTTTAAATCAAATTCCTGACAAACAAGGATTTATTTACGAAAATTATACACCTGCGGGAAACAGAATGTATTATTCCGAAGAAAATGGGTTACGAATTGATGCTATAAGATTACAAATTGAAGATTGGAAAAATACGGATTTAATTACTGAAAATGAATATTTTGTGCTTTTGGCTTGTTTGATTGAAACAGTGCCGTTTTATGCAAATGTAGCGGGAATTTATGCGGCATTTCAAAAAAAATGGGACCCGCGAGCAGTAAAAAAACTTATTTTGCGCCCGATTGAATTTGTTGTAAATGATAAAGAGAATTTTGTGTGTAATGTTGATTCCGTGAGTTTAATTAATACGGTTGAGACAGATATTTTTTATCTTGACCCACCGTATAATCAGCGGCAATATGCGCCGAATTATCATTTAATGGAAACGATTGCAAAATACGATAATCCTGAAATTAAGGGAATTACAGGTTTGCGGGCAAATTATGAAAACGAGAAATCAAAATTTTGCAATGCAACAACGGCTTTACAGGAATTGAAAAAAGTTGCAGAAAAAGGAAAATATAAAACGCTGATTTTGAGTTATAACAATGAGGGAATTATGCCTGAAACAGAAATTTTGTTGTTATTTGGTAAAATTGGTACAGTTGAATTGGTAGAATTTGATTATCTGCGTTTTAAGAGTAATAATAACGGTGAAAGTAAGAATAAAAAGCATATTAAAGAACAACTTTATATTTTAAGAAAATGAGTAAAAATCTTTGGTTTTTGACAGAGGAACGATCTAAAAAAGAGGTAATTGCAACAATTTTTCAGAAGTTCGCAAAAGATAATGGTTTTGCGATTTTTATTGACACAATCCGAATTTTGCCGATTTTGAGCAAAGGAAAATTTACTTTTACTTATGAAGTAACAGGTTTTCGTTGTAATCAAGTCGAAAAAGTTTTTGTAAAAACTGTTTCGGGCAATTCAAGTTTTACCGATTTCCTGATTTTTTATCAGGAAAAAGAACCAACTTCCAAAGATACACCGATTTACGCAATAGAAGAAACAAAAACAGACGATAAAGAGAGTCGAAATACCGGTGTTTATCAGCGTTGCAGTAAGTTTGTTTTCATAGAAAATTACTATCCAAAAACAAAAAAAATAATGCTTTATAACCTGCAAGTTGAGCAAAAAGAAAAACCGACTGAAACATACATTTTCGGTACAAGATTGCTTTTGACTTTGGGTGTGGAAATTTTAGGCAAAAAATTAGATGGGAAAATTTTTGTGCCTTTCAAAACGATTGATGAAATTATTGATTTTAAGAATAATATGCGAAAAGCACCGGCAGGGAATGTGCCTATTCTATTAAAAAAAATGGAAGGGAAAATTCAAATTTCCGGTAGACTGTACAAAAGCGGTGGTTTATCGCACGACCCGAATATTGGTGCTTTGAGCATTATTTCAGCCGTTTTACGTAAATTAGGTTGGAAAGATAAAATAGAAATCACACAACACGGATTAGAACAAAATAATGTTGGTGCAACAAACAAATTTGTGCAAATTGCCAATAAGTTGGATATTTCATTAGAAAAATTGATACTTCCAAAAGCCGCAATGAACGCAAATTATTGGAAATACGATATCGAAGGCGAAAAATTAGGAACAATTTTTATTCATTTGGTTGTTGAGAATTTTGCAAACGGAATGTCCATTTTTGAAAATCACGCAGGCTGCGAAAAAGGTTATTTTATCACGGCAAAAGGCGAGCCAATTCCGCTTGCGAAATACACAGACAGAGTAAAATATAAAGCAGGCGATAAATCCCAAATAATCAATATTCCTGATTTGGTTTTAATTGATTTATCAAACAAAATTATCATTGATATTGAAGGCAAAAAATATCAATTTAGAAACAATGGAATTAAAGAATTGGCAGGCTATGATGCTTTTGATAAAATATACAACAAACCAAATTATCCGAATTACAAAATCACAAGAACAGTAGTTTTATATGGTAGTCAAGAGGGGAAAATTGTTGAAATAGAAATCGGCTTCTTACTTAACGAAAACGGCAAATTGATTTTGGGAGTAAAAGCACCGAAATTATTTCAAGAGGCTATTAGGAATTTATTGGATTTTTGGAAAAATTAGCAATG
>JAITOO010000211.1 GCA_031289875.1 Flavobacteriaceae bacterium | reverse complement strand
GATAAGATCAGCGCAAAGCGCTACTACGTTAGGGTTGGTGTCTGCAAGTTCTGCAAGTCCTGCTCCAAACCCGCTGCGAGTGTCTTTTTTTTCAGTGTATGTAAATTTCATAAGATTTTTTTAATTAAAAGTTTATTTTCATGTACATAATTATCTAATTTATTAATTGTTCCATTTCCTACGATAAGGTTGCATTATCATTTTATTTCCACATAAAATTTATCCTTTCCCCAATTTTCAGGATTATTTACAATATAATTTGAAATTCTTTCAAAATCATTTCACCTCCAACGATTTCTCCAAACAAGTGCGGACGTGGTTTGTCCGCTTCATCTTGTTGAACACAAATCGTAGCAAAATACAATACCTCCTGCGAATAGTCATATTCTTTCAGGCGAACATTCTTGCGATTATACATTTTAGGGGTGCAGTTCATTTTTCAAATTCGGAACAATTCCAATAAAAAATCAATAATCCCCCACCGTTTCAGGCAGTTGTGCAAAGGCTTTTTCGAGTTGCTCGGCATTCGGAGCTTTTCCGTGCCAGGTGTGCGTTCCTTGCATAAAATCAACACCATACCCCATTTGAGTATGAAGCAAAATGGCTACGGGCTTGCCTTTTCCGGTCAAAGATTTTGCCTTTTCCAAAACGGCAATTACAGCTTCCATATTGTTTCCATTGGGTTCATCCAAAGTATCCCAGCCGAAAGCCTCAAATTTTGCTTTCAAGTCGCCCAAATCCAAGACATGTTTCGTAGTTCCGTCTATCTGCTGACCGTTGTAATCTACCGTAGAAATGATGTTATCCACTTTTTTTGCGGAGGCATACATCAGGGCTTCCCAAATCTGCCCTTCCTCCAATTCGCCGTCTCCGTGAAAAGTGAAAACCAATTTGTCATCATGATTTAATTTTTTCGCCAGAGCAGCGCCTATCGCCACCGAAAGCCCCTGCCCGAGCGAGCCGGAAGCAATTCTTATTCCGGGCAGCCCTTCATGCGTAGTCGGGTGTCCTTGCAAGCGGGAGTCAAGTTTTCTGAATGTATCTAATTCATTTACAGGAAAAAATCCTGTTCGGGCAAGCACACTGTACCAAACTGCCGAAAGATGTCCGCTTGAAAGGAAAAACAAATCTTCATTTTTGCCGTCCATTGTGAAATTTTTCGGGTCGTAATCCATGATTTTTCCGTATAACGCCCAGAAAAATTCGGTTGCACCAAACGCACCGCCCGGATGTCCGCTTTGTACGTTATAGACCATGCGCAAAATATCGCGCCGAGTTTGTGTTGCTAATTTTTTTAAATCTTCAATAGTCATTTTTTATTTTTCCCCAAAGGTAGAAAAAATGTGCGAACGAACCAAGATGAAAACGAGAATCAATCTTTCAACATTTGAGTCATAGCTTCTATAATAAGCTCATTTTCAACGGATATATCATAAACGGCTTTGCCGATTTTTTCTAACAGAACAAAACGGATTTCATTTCGGGTATTTTTTTTGTCGTTTTGCATGAAAGCAAGAATTTTGTCAAAATTTTCCTGTTTTACCGGCAGTTTTGGGTAAATAGAAGCGATATAATTTCTGATTTCTTCATTTTCAAACGGCGAAAGGAGATTTTTTTTCATCGAGATGTAACTCTCCGCAATCATGCCGAATGCCACGCCTTCTCCGTGCAAAATAGGTGTCTGATTTTCAAGGAAAAAACTCTCTACAGCATGCCCGATGGTGTGTCCGAAATTGAGAATTTTCCGCAATCCACTTTCGGTAAAATCCAGAGAAACAACGGATTTTTTAATTTTAATACTCGTTTCAATCAAATTTCCTGTGTTTTCGGCATCAGGATTTTGTATCTGCTTGATTTTCTGCCAATAATTCGAATCGGCAATTAATCCGTGCTTGATGATTTCCGCAAATCCGCTCCGAATTTGCTCAAACGACTGTGTTTGAATGAAATCAGGTTCAATCAAGACCATTTGAGGCAGGGCAAAATTCCCGATTTGGTTTTTGAAACTTCCCAAATCCACGCCTGTTTTTCCGCCAATAGAGGCATCGACCATTGCCAAAAGCGTAGTCGGAATATTGATGAATGCAATGCCGCGCTTGTAGCAATTTGCCACAAATCCGCCCATGTCGGTCAGTACGCCGCCGCCAATATTGATTAGCAAACTCTTGCGGTCTATTTTTAGCTCTGTGAGCGCTTCCCAAAGGCTGATACAGGTGTAGAGATTTTTGTTTTCCTCACCCGATGCAATTTCCAATACTTTCGTTTCCGACTCAATTTCCAATTCTGAAACGACTTTTGGAAAGCACAATTCGCGCGTATTTTCATCAACCAGAAAAATAACTTTCGTAGGCTGATGATTTTTAATATACTGATTGATTTTTTCGATCCCTGACTCTTGATAGTAAATTGGATTTATCATAATTCAATGCGGTGATATATGCTAATTATTTTTCTCTCCGAATCCTCGCAAGATTTTTCAAAAATACGATATTTTTTTCAGTTAGCAATAGTTGAGCGAAAATTTGGGAATTG
>JAITOO010000019.1 GCA_031289875.1 Flavobacteriaceae bacterium | reverse complement strand
GCAAAAACTTCCCTCATACGGATGATTAAAAACAATTACTGCTTTCATTTTTTGATAATTTTTTATAGGGCAAAATTACCTCGCAATATTTCGGCAGACGATAACATTTGTTATTAAATAAAGAACATACTTACAAGAATAGATATAGTCACCATCTGCAATAAATAAAATCAAACTGATAGTATTCAGAAGAAGGAAAATATCGAAAAGTATTTCCCATAAAATATGTGTTTTCTTATAAATACTTAGTCGTACAAATAAACATGTTGGCAATTTGGATTTTTTCAAACTAACCAATAAAAATAAATTCAAAGGAACAAGCATAAGTAAAACAAAGGTTATTTGTTGCAAAATAGGGATACCAATGCTGTCAGCAAAAGGCGGGTAATCTCCTCTGACACCTCGATAATAATAATAAAGGAACGTACCCGGTATCATTAATAACCATGCAATATTAGACATGATAAAAATTCCTAATTTGTTTTGAGTTTTTATGTTTTTAAAATCTCCCCATTTGTTTATTTTTGATATAAATAAAAACACAAAACAAATTAAAGAAAAAGATACAATTCCATTCCCAAAATCCATAATAAATGTCTTATTGGTGGTTATTTTGGCAATTTCTTGATAATAAGCATCCTTTGATAATGGTTCTTGATAAAACCTATCAGTTAATTCTTGATATTTATTGTCATCTGAATATTTTGGTATTGTTAAAGAATAAAATAACAACACAATACCACTAATCAATGCTCCATAAGATATTTTTTTTAGATTTTCTATCAATCTATATTTTTGCATAATTTTATTTTCGGGATTAGTAAATCTGCATAGATATTATATTATTTCTTTTATCCATCAATAATTGCAAAGAATAAGTCATCATTTCAACACATAGACTAACCTTTTGTTTTATCTTATCACTAAATCTGATGCACTACCCATTACCTTTCTCCCTCCAAATTGTATTAATTATTTTACTTACTTTATAAATTTCAATGCTTAAAATGGCGTACTCCGGTAAAAATCATGGGGATGCCGTATTCGTTGCAGGCATCGATGCTTTCTTGGTCGCGGATAGAGCCGCCGGGCTGTATGATTGCCGTAATTCCGTTTTCAGCGGAAACATCGACTACGTCGCGGAAAGGAAAAAACGCATCGGAAGCCAAAACCAGTTTTTCTGTTCTCTTTTCGCGGGCGCGTTCAATTGCCTGTTCGGCAGCCCAAATGCGGTTCGTCTGTCCTGCCCCGATTCCGATTGCCTGTTTTTCAGAAGCCACCACAATAGCATTGGATTTGGCGTGTTTTACGATTTTTTGGGCAAAAATCAAATTGCTCAGTTGCTCTTCGGTTGGCGCAGATTTAGTAACTGTGTTAAATTCAGAGGCAGAGGCTCTGTCTCTGTCCTGCACAAGCAATCCTCCGTCCACTTTGATAAATTCTACGGTATCTTCCAGCGGATTTTTGACTTTTATCAAGCGAAGATTTTTCTTTGTTGAAAAGACTTTGAGAGCTTCGTTTGTGAAAGACGGAGCTATCACGATTTCCAGAAAGACGGATTTCAGCCGTTCTGCTGTTTCTTTGTCCACTTCTCGATTGAAAGCGACGATTCCGCCGAAAATAGAAACGGGGTCGCAATCAAATGTGCGCTGATACGCTTCTGCTATGGTGCTGCCCAGCGCAACTCCGCAAGGCGTGGAATGTTTCACGGCGCAGCAGGCAATCTCCGAAAATTCGTTCACGACTTTATATGCCATGTCCATATCTCGGAAATTATTGAATGACAATTCTTTACCTTGAAGCTGTTCAAAATCTCTCATTGCACCGTTTTTTGTCTTATCAATATAGAAAGCTGATTTTTGGTGAGGATTCTCGCCATAGCGCAAATCTGAAACTTTTTCGTAAGAAAGATTAAGGTACTGAGGATAATCATTTTGCAAAATATAAGAAGAAATTGCAGCATCGTAGGCGGAAGTCAGGTTGAAGACTTTTCCTGCCAAGAATTTTCTGGTTTCTAAGGTGGTGTCTCCATGTTTGGAAATCTCATTCATCACCCAAGGGTAATCTTCAATTTGAGAAATCACAGTTACGGATTTGAAATTTTTTGCAGCGGAGCGGAGCATGGAAGGTCCGCCGATGTCGATAAATTCTATCATTTCCATTTCGGACAAGCCTGTGTTCATCTTCTCAAAGAAAGGATAGAGATTAACTACTACTAAATCAATGGGTTGTATTTGATGTTCGGCAATAGTTTTCAAGTGGTTTTCGTTGTCTCGCAAAGCGAGAATCCCGCCGTGAATGTTGGGGTGGAGGGTTTTTACGCGCCCGTCAAGCATTTCGGGGAAGTGAGTTATTTTATCAATTTCAATCACACTTATTTCGTTATCTTTCAGGAGTTTATAAGTTCCTCCTGTTGAAATAATTTCATAGCCTTTGGAAACTAAGAATTTTGCAAAATCAATCAAATGGGTCTTGTCGGATACGCTTATCAAAGCTCTTTTCATTTGTATAAATTTGTGGTTTTGAGTTAATTAATTCGATATTAAATAAAATGCTTTTCCTGTAATTTCGGTTTCTTTCCGGTCGGGATAGTCTGAATATTCTTCCCAAAAATCTTTAGTTTGTGTAATTCCGTGTTCTTTTGAATATTGGTCGAGAATATACCGTGAATTTATGATGTTTGTGTAATTTCCGTCAATTGGCGTGTAAATAGCCTGTCCCGCAGGGATAGAGACGACTTCAAATTTTTTCTGAGGTAGAATTTCCATGTTTTTCACGGGAAAACCCGCATAAAATACGGCAGAATGAATGACGGTGTCGTATTTGACGAAATAAGCCGTCGGATTTTTAATATCCACAGGCGAATAGCGGAGGCTGTCCACCAAATATGCCATCACTTCTTTGAATGAAGCCAAACTCGCTTTGTGAACGGCGTCTGAGTTGGAGGAAGTTTCGTTGCGCACCGCCAGCAATTGCGCACCGCCGAAATCAAAATAATCAACTTCGCCATAAGTCGGCATTTTTTTTAGATTTTTGCCGCCATTGAGTTTTTGGTCTAATTTTTTCAAACTTAATTGCAAATCTTCTTGCAGCTTGGGCGCATAAAAGTAGGCAAAAATTCGGTTGAAATAATCAAAATCGGAAGTTTTGAAGTGAATATCGACCTGCGTTTGTTTTTCGGCAAAGGAAAAATGGATGTTTTCAGCGCAGATAATGTTTTTTTTCAAGAAAATAATTTGCAACTGAATATATTTGTTGAGAACGCTTTTCAGAATTTTGTATTCTCCTTTACCCTGATTTTCATCTTTCTTGTTGTTCCACATCAGGCTTGCGCTCTGTCCCTTGTAAGGCGCAAAAAAATTGATTTGCCTGTCGATAGAATCCTGTGCCAGCCACGCACCCCAAACGCTTAAATTTTGCAAATTGTTAAATTCATTAAAAACTTCGCTCACAGGATTTTCAAATTTTTCGGAAACGTTAATTTCTATATTCTTTGGAAGAAACACAGGAAAGATGCTGACTGCAATCATAATCAGCAGCATAAAAAATAGCAAAATATGGATAACTTTTTTCATTATAAAAACGAAGAAATGTTCTTGTCTCTGTTTAAAAGGTCGGACAAAAGTACAAAAAGATTGAAACATTTACGAATTTTTTTCTCAAATGAGAAAAAAAAATCATTTCTTATATTCAGATTTCAACTTAAAGTTAAATTTGGTCTTAAATTTAGCAATTTTCGGAGCTACAACCGCACTGCAATATGGAGTGTGGAGATGTTCTTTATAATAATTTTGATGATAATCTTCGGCAGGATAGAAAGCGGTAAGCGGTTCAATATATGTAACATACTTTCCTTTCCATAAATCAGTACCTTCGGATTTTTTCATGGATTCTTGCGCCAAGATTTTTTGTTTTTCGTTCCGATAGAAAATAATAGAGCGGTACTGTGTTCCGATGTCGTTGCCCTGACGGTTGAGCTGGGTCGGGTCGTGAAGAAACCAAAAAACGTCCAACAGTTCGGAAAGCGAAATTTCTTCCGGATCGTATTCAATCTGTACGACTTCTGCATGTCCCGTATCTCCTGTCGAAACCTGCGAGTAGGTAGGGTATTCCGTCATTCCACCGGCGTAGCCGGAAGTTACGCTGCTAACGCCTTTGAGCATTTCAAAACAAGTAGAAACGCACCAAAAACAACCTCCCCCCAATGTGATTTTTTCTAGTCTTTTGTCCATATTATAATCTTTTTCCTGTGGCTGACTGATCTGACACCCAACACAGAAAAGCATTAACGATAAAATATATAATACTCCCTCTTTCATTAATTTGCCAACTTTCTTTCTAAAATCAATTCTAAGACAATTTTCCACGCGGTTCCGTATTAAACATCAAAAACTGTACTAAAATTTGGTTTTGAGCAAAAAAAAATAAATGGCTACTAAATGTTTTACCTGTCGGCTGAAAGCTAAAATTTTCATAACCGCAGCTAAGGAGACAGCCGCAATCTGCGGGAAAACACACTCCACACCACTGCCCATTGGGAGGCAAGGGGATTAATCCCCTTGTTATCTATGCAGACGTAGTTAGTGTGTTTAAGTCCGTAGGTCAATGACCTGATGTAAAGAAAATTAACCCCTAACTCCCCAAAAAATATGTAACAGCTTAATTTCAATTAGTAAATGCGGAGTTAGGGGTTAATTGAAAATAAAATAGTATTTTTGCCACAATTGAAAAATTTTAAATTATGGCAACTTTAAACTTCACAATTGGAAAGTGCCACCCGAATTAAAATCAATAATTGGTTGGCAAATTTGGGTTGGATTATTGACGAAAATAATCCGAAGTGTAATTGTTTCACAGAACGAGCAAGAACTGTTGAAGAAAATCAGAAATTCAAAGGCTCTAAACCTGATTATGTGCTGTATTCTTCCGAAACTCTAAAAC
>JAITOO010000230.1 GCA_031289875.1 Flavobacteriaceae bacterium | reverse complement strand
CCCGCTAAAATACCAATTTTTGGCTATTTTGTTACTCGTTTGTTACCGCTCACTTGTAAATAGTGGGCTTTTTTCTTTTATATCAATCAATTATAAATATCATTGTACTGTTCGTGCTTATTAGGTGAAACGGTTTACCAGAGCCGAGATGTAAGAACAAGCAATCAGCGAACAGTTTCACGCTTTTGGTTTGCTTGAGGTTTAAGGGTTTAGGTTCGCGAAACTTAAATAGAAAAGTAAGAGTATGGCTGAAGAGCAAACGATTCCGGTATTTTTTGACAATATTACCAACAAAGTGATCGACGACCTTATGGTTACTGTCAAACGTGGCAGTAAGATTGCTATTGCTGCGGCAAGTTTTTCCATTTATGCTTTTCAGGCACTCAAAAAAGAGTTTGAAAAGATTGAATCGTTGCAGTTTATTTTTACCGGCGAAGCATTCACGAAAGAAAAAGGCAAGAAAGAAGCCCGCGAATTTTATATTCCGCGCTTGGAAAAAGAAAGAACGCTTTATGGTACGGATTTTGAACTCAAACTTCGTAATGAACTCAGTCAGCAGGCAATAGCCAAGGAGTGCGCCGAATGGATTAAGAAAAAAGTGCGTTTCAAATCAAATGTTTCGGGCGAATTTATGAGTCCGTTTATGACAGTAAAAAATGCTGATACAGAAGTGGTTTACAATCCATTTTCAAATTTTACCACTGCCGAACTCGGACTTGACAGAGGCAATAATGCGTACTGCACCACTACGAAATTGCCAACGCCATACAGCAAACAGTTTTTTGAAACTTTCGACAATATATGGAATGACCGTGAGCGGCTGAAAGATGTTACGGCTCTTGTGTTGGATAATATCACTGCCGCTTACAAGGAAAATGCACCCGAACTTATTTATTTTCTGGCTCTTTACAATATTTTCAGTGAATTTTTGGAGGATTTGAACGAGGACTTTTTGCCCAACGAAGCCACCGGTTTCAAGCAGTCGAAGATTTGGGAAATGTTGTATGATTTTCAGCGCGATGCGGTAATTGGCTGTATCTCGAAATTGGAAAAGCACAACGGCTGTATTCTTGCCGATTCTGTTGGGTTGGGCAAAACTTTTTCTGCACTCGGCGTAATTAAATACTACGAATCACGTAACAAAAATGTGTTGGTACTGTGCCCAAAACGATTGTCCGACAACTGGAACACTTTCAAACACAACTACAAAAACAACCCTGTTGCTGCCGACCGACTTCGCTACGATGTGCTGTATCATACCGATTTGCTGCGCGAAAGAGGCGAAAGCAACGGTATAAATTTACGGAATATTAATTGGGAAAACTATGATATGCTCGTTATTGACGAATCGCACAATTTCCGAAACGGCGGTGAGTCACGAACGCTTGATGACGGCACAGAGTTAGAAAACCGTTATCATAAACTTTTAAACAAAGTGATTAGTCGCGGTGTGAAAACCAAAGTTTTGATGCTTTCGGCTACGCCCGTAAATATTGATTTTACAGACCTTAAAAACCAACTGATGCTCGCCTGCGAAGGGGAATCTCGCAAATTGACCGAAACTCTGAATACCGAAAATTCTGTTGATGAAATTTTCCGTCAGGCACAAAATGCTTTTTCCAAATGGTCGCAGTTGGAACCCGACAAACGCACTACCGAAAATCTGTTGAACAACTTGCATTTTGATTTCTTTGAACTGCTTGACGGCGTTACCATTGCCCGAAGCCGAAAACATATAGAGAAATATTACGACAGCGCGAAAATCGGCAAATTTCCCGAACGCCTCGCGCCTATCTCTCACAATCCTGATTTGACCGATATTGAGGGAATTAACTTTAACAGTATTTACGATTTTATTCAGCAGTTAAATTTGCATATTTATACGCCGCTCAACTATGTTTTTTCCTCAAAAATCGGAAAATATACCGCCAAAACCGACAGGGGCAGTTCGTGGGCAAACCGCGAACTGGGGCGATTGTATTTGATGGATACCAACCTTTTGAAACGCTTGGAAAGTTCTATTTACGCTTTCAGAAAAACGATAGAAAAACTTTACGATTTGATTGACTGCACGCTTGATACGATTGAAAAGTATGAGCAGGGCAAAGCAAACGAAATAGAAACGGAAAATTTTGATGGTGAAGATTTTGACGGTGAAGAAATGGAATCTGTCGGCAAAAAGCAGAAAATTGATTTAGCCGATATGGATACATTGAGTTGGAAAACGAAACTCACGGAAGACAAAACGGTTTTGGATTGTCTGTTGGAAACCATTAAGGTAATAACGCCTGAACACGACCTTAAACTCAAAAAGTTGATAGAAGTGATTTTGCAAAAAGAGCAAAACCTGATTAACGAAGGCAACAGAAAAGCACTTATTTTCACCGCTTTTGCCGATACGGCTGCTTATCTGTACGATAATTTAAGTACAGACGTGACACGCCGCGTTTCTACGCCGTTGCATTTTGCCTTTCTTACCGGCACTGATACGCCAAAAACCACTTTACCTGCGGCTCGCGGTTTCGATTACAATGATATTTTGACCTGTTTTTCGCCCATTTCCAAAAATTGCGATGCTTTGTACGAAAAAAGTCCGGGCGACATTGATATTCTTATTGCTACCGATTGCGTTTCGGAAGGACAAAATTTGCAGGATTGCGATTATTTGGTCAATTACGATATTCATTGGAATCCCGTCCGCATTATTCAGCGATTTGGGCGAATTGACCGTATCGGCAGCCGGAATGAAAAGATTCAACTTGTTAATTTTTGGCCCAATATCACGCTTGACAAATACATAAAACTCAAAGACAGAGTGAAAAACCGCTTTGTAATTATTGGCGCTGCTACAGCCGGACAGGAAGAAAATTTGATTGACGACCGCATTGACCCTGAACTCGAATATCGCAAAAAGCAACTCGAACGCCTGCAACACGACGTTGTTGATTTGGAAGAAATGGACAGCGGAATTTCCATTATGGACTTGGGCTTGAACGAGTTTCACCTCGATTTGCAGCAACTTTTGAAAAAATACGGCGAAGCCGACACGATGCCTTTCGGTATTCACGCTCTTGCGCAAGCGACAGATGAAACGCCCGAAGGCGTGATTTTCATTCTCAAAAACCGCAACAACGCCGTCAATATCGACAAGCAAAACCGGCTGCATCCGTTTTATATGGTCTATATGTCAGCCGCAGGCGAAACGCGAATCAATCATTTGAATCCGAAAGTATTGCTCGGTAAACTGCGTCTCGCCTGCAAAGGAAAAGACGAAGTGAACAAAACATTTGTTCAGGCGTTTAATGCCGAAACGAATAACGGCAAAAATATGGCGCATTATTCCGAATTGCTCAACGCGGCTATTCAATCCATTATCAAGGTAAAAACCGAAAAAGATATTGACAGTTTGTTTACCGCAGGCGAAACAACCGCCCTTACCGGCGAAATTCGCGGATTGAACGATTTTGAATTGATTGATTTTTTAGTAATAAATAA
>JAITOO010000223.1 GCA_031289875.1 Flavobacteriaceae bacterium | reverse complement strand
GGTCAAAATTATAAAGATTTCTCCACTTTTCTCCACTTTTCTCCACTTTTGTTAATAACTTTTTATTAAATATTTTCAACTCCGCTTCTGATGGTGGTTTTGAAGTGTTGAATCTGCGTATATTATTTGTTTGAAGATGGCTGACCGACTAAATTTTTTGTTGTATCTTTGTCCACATCGTTTTTTTATTGTTCGCACAAAAAGGTACGATAGGGGGCGATACCTCAATGGAAAACGCCTATTTTTTCAATATTTTAGCCTGTCAGTAGTGAAAATTTATACTTAAAAAATAAATAATGAAGCATGTGTTTTTAATTTTAATGGCTCTGTTATCACTTTCAGTTTTTGGTCAGACAAGTAATGAATCAGAAGCAGGAGGACTACCCGCTTTGGAGGAATTGATTGGATTTTGGAAGTTGGTAGAAATACCTAATCAAGAAAAGCTAAATACGGTTGATCCATGGCCACTAAAATATCAGTGGTTTGGGTTTTATGAAAACGGGAAAGTTTATTCAATGATGTCAAGTACAGATTATGATTATACTTCTAAAGAGTTATCTGAAATTTTTAAACTGTTGCCTATTGAAAAAACACCAAATTTTAAATTAAACGGGCAATTTTTAGAAATAGACAATCCTGAAATTGATAATTACAGAGAATTATGGGGGGTAAATTTATTTGCTAAGGATATAAATGGACTCTTAAAAAAAGGAAATTTAGTAATGACTTTAGATGATGGATACGGAAATGTAATATATTATAGATTGCTAAAAAAGATTAAATAAAAACCGTCAAAAACACAGTCTATAAATATTTAAAAACCAACAAGTTGAAAAAACATATTTCATTCTTAACAATAGTCATCCTACCTGCAGTCGGAGTTTTTGGTGCGGCTGTGCAGGTTTTGCTTCCGCCACGACAGAACGTAGTCTGAAACGGTTTGACGGTTATTGCAAACAGAATGCTATAAAAAAATTAGGATTTTTCTCTATTTTTCAAAAACTTTCTAACTTTGCGGTATGAGTTCGTTAAAAACATTAAATCCTTATTTTTATAAACACCGAAAATTGATGGTTTTGGGCGTAATTTTCATTATTTTTTCAAACTTTTTCACAATTTACCCAATAAAATTCTTTGGAAAAGCGGTCAATATTATTGCCGCCGCCTTTCAAAACGACAGCCTGCAAAAGGAACAGATGAACACTTTGATTCTGTATTCGAGCATCATTATTATCATGCCGATTATTTCAGGATTTCTGAAATTCTGCATGAGGCAAACGTTAATCGTTACCTCTCGAAAAATTGAATTTGAACTCAAAAACAACATTTACAGGCATTACCAAACGCTTTCGGTTTCCATTTTCAAAAAATCGAAAATCGGAGATTTGATGAACCGTATCAGCGAAGATGTCGTCAATGTGCGTCAGTACTTGGGACCGGGCGTGATGTACACTATCAACCTCTGCGTGATGCTTGTTATGATATTGATTTACATGCTGTTGTCCGATCCTGTGATGACTTTATACGCACTCGTTCCGCTTCCTGTTTTGTCGTTTTGCATCTACAGACTCAGCACAATTGTCAATAAAAAGACAAAAATTGCGCAGCAAAAACAGTCCGCTTTGTCTTCCTTCGTGCAAGATTCTTTTTCGGGAATCAGAGTAATAAAATCCTTTGTCAAAGAAGATTACATCGTTTCCCTTTACATGCAAAAATCCGATGACTACAAGACTCAGTCGCTTTCGTTGGCGGTTACAGCGGCTTTTTTTGCGCCTTTGACGCTTTTTGTGGTCGGGTTGAGCAATATTTTCATTCTCTATATTGGCGGACAGCGGTTTATAGAAGGGAAAATTGATGTTGGCACAATTACGGATTTTTTTCTCTATTTGAACATTTTGATTTGGCCATTCACCGCCGTTGGCTGGGTTACGTCCATCAACCGCCGTGCGGAGGCTTCTATGGAACGGATTAACGAATTTCTTGATATTGAGGAGGAAATCATCAATACGAATCATGAAATCTATCCCGTCAGGGGAAATATCCGCTTTGAGAATGTGAGTTACACTTATCCGAATACGGGAATTCAAGCGCTGAAAAATCTTTCTTTTGAAATCAAGGCGGGCGAGACGGCAGTTTTTATGGGCAAGACAGGCTCAGGAAAATCGACTGTCGGGCTGTTGCTTATGAGGTTGATTGAGCCTGATGAGGGAACGATTTACGTAGATGAGAAGCCTTTGCGGGAGCATAATTTAACGCTGCTTCGAGAAAAAACGGGTTTCGTTCCGCAGGAAAATTTTTTATTTTCGGACACGATTTTCAACAATATCGTCTATGGAATTGAAAAGCCGACACAGGAATTGATGGAAAAATATGCAAAAAATGCTGAAATTCATCAAAATATTATGGAATTTAAAGACCAATATCAAACGGAAATAGGCGAACGCGGCGTAACGCTTTCCGGCGGGCAGAAACAGAGGATTTCCATTGCGCGTGCGTTAATCAAAAATCCGTCGATTTTTTTGTTCGACGACAGTCTTTCTGCGGTCGATACGGAAACGGAGGAAAAAATCTTGAAAAACATCAGTTCTGAAACGGCTCAAAAAACCGCGCTAATCATCACTCACCGAATTTCTTCTTCTAAAAATGCGGACAAAATTTTGGTTCTGGAAAAGGGGAAAATCATCGAACAGGGTTCGTTCAAAGAGTTGATTGGGAAAAGAGGCGTGTATTTCGACCTGTATAACAGGCAAATTAACGAAAATTTGTAAAATCAATTCATGTAATTATATTTTTGCGGAAAATATAGACATACTGCCTTTTGGCTTTTATTATTTTAGGGAGTAACTTTAGGAGTAGGAGGGAACTCATAGATTTAATTTTAACTTTTTAACTGCTTTCTCGGCCAGTCTGAAAATAAATATTATCATTAATAAAGCTCCTATCATGGTTAGAACCCCATTGATTTCATTGTTGAATGACAGACTAAAAATAATCCCGAATAGGGCTAAGGAAATGAGAGCAAAGCCCACTTGGTTAAAGAAAAGAATATACCTAATGCAGGTAATTCCAGAGATGAAAGCAACGGACAAAAATATCCCTAACGGTTCAAAATTTAGGTTGAATATACCTATAAGAATATGGGGGAGAAAGAATATGAAAGTATTAAAAACATTGGCTTTCAGGATATTCCATAAAAATGCTCTTTCGGATATTTTGGCTTGTTTGATGAAGATGAGTTTGTCTCTTTCACTGTTTATAAATAATCCAACTAAAGGAACAGCAAAATAAGAACTTAAGGACAGATTAGGATTGTCATTTAAAATTCCTTGTAAATTAACGTAATAACTTACTAAAAACAAGATCAATACAAACGGGTATTTTCTTATATAGGTCTTCCACAAAGGGTCTTGGTTAAGCAAAGGAAGATAAACAAGTTTATTGTTGAAAGAGAGTTTTGTTAATGACAACAAGAAAATAAAAACAATAGAAACCGCAAATAATAATCTGTTTTTCAGCAAGATAACCAATAATACGGGGAGATTAAAAAGCATATTATCTAAGAATAACAATAACCTTAAATGATTTTTTGGGTAAAATCGAGACAAGAGATTATAATCTCTCCTATCTACATGTAAACCAATAGTTTGTACAAATATCAAAATCAGCAAGAAGTAGATTACATATTGGCTTTCTTTTTGGAAAAGAACAATCACCGCTAAAGCATATAAAATCAACAATATCCAGCCTCTTGAAGCGTCTTCGTAAATAGCTTTCTGCCAACGGTTTTTATAAATGTAATATAGTGTTTTAGAAATATTAGTCATCAAGGGTGAAATTTTTCATCAAATCTTCTTTAGAATATTTTGTAACTTTTGCATTATCAATAAAATAGCAATGTTCCAAATAGGGCAGCACAATTTCTATAATATGAGAAGACAAAAGCACAATATGAGTTTGAGCTAATTTTTGTATATGTCTCAACAACACATAATTAGCTTCTATATCCAAGCCATTAAAAGGTTCGTCAAAAATATACACCTTATAATCAGCTATTTGCAAAACCGCATTGATGTACAACTTTTTTTTCATACCGGTAGAGCATTCTTTGATGAGTTTGCTTGGGTCTACATCGAATAAAAGATGGTTCATATCTGCTTTTTCTTTTCCGCAATTAACGGCATAAAAATCCATAAACTCTTTAACAGTCAAGTATTCGTATAAATCGGGTTCAGTAGGAATCCAAGCGATGTCCTGACTTTTAAGTTCATGATTATCAAACAAAACATTTCCGCGAAATTTTGTAAAACCTAAAATACAATGAAATAATGTGGTTTTTCCTTGTCCGTTTTTTCCAAAAAAACCGTAAATACTGTTTTGAGTCAGTGTAATATCAATTTCTTTTAGAATTATCTTTTTTTCGTATTTTTTCTCTTCTATAATTAGCTTAAACATAAGCAAATATAAAATAAAATTTCTCCCCTAAAAAATTAATTTATAAGGGAGAAAAATTGTTATTTTGCGGGATTAACCAAGGCGTTTGCTACCAGTATAACAACTGCAATTACAAGCCATACAAGAGGAGCAATACGTTGAAAATAGACGTAAAAACCGCACACTTTGTTGCCGATTTTGGTGTTGTGAAAATTTACTATATTTGCGAAAAATACGCAGGAATGAATCTTTGGGATAATCAAATATTAAAACTATTTGAAGATAAATCATTAGTCGAAAAAATTCAAATAAAACTTCCAAAACTTTTTCAAATTGCAGAATTAGAAAGTTCTCGTGCAGGAAAAATAGGAATGGAAGTAGGTTCTTTGCGTGAACGAATTGTCGTTGCACTTTTAATTTATGTGTTTAGAGAGGAAAATGTTATTGGTGATATTCCAATAACAGAAGCGGAAACAGACGTAATAGTTTTTGATAATCCGATTTCTATAAAAACCATTACAGGAAATGGTGGGGTTAAATTGAGTTGGACGGTCGATGCTCAAAAAGCAATTGAGTTTTCAAAAAATTATATACCCGATTGCGATATGATTTTTGTACAAATAAATTGGAATAACAGTGGCGGGTTTTATTATTTTACAAAGGTATTGCAAACTGAAATTATGCAAAATCTTGGTCGTGAAAAATATTTAAAGTTGCCAAAAGTTGGAACAAATCCACGTGGGACTGAAATGAGTAGTGAGGCGTTAAAAATTCTTATGAAAAATGAAAATGCTTTTAAAATTCCTATTAATTGGGAAAAAGAGACATTAGATTATAAACCTTTTAACAGATGGCTTGAATTATGGAAAGAGTAATTAAAAATAAAAATGGTACATCAACAAGCGCATTCGGAACAAACGGAAGAATAAATCACGACAGTTCTAAATTTTATAATTCAAAGCTATACACAGAACTTGGCGAAAAGAAAATTTTGGACAAAAATGGAAATGAATTTCCAAATTATTTAGAAAATAAATTTATTTTGGGATCGGCTGAAAATATGCAGGAAATCCCCGATAATTCGATACATTTAATGATTACTTCGCCACCGTACAACGTTTCAAAAGAATACGATGATGATTTGTCGTTAAAAGAATATTTGCAACTTTTGGAAAACTCTTTTAGCGAAACTTTTCGTGTGCTTGTAAATGGCGGTCGTGCCTGCATTAATGTTGCAAATTTAGGTAGAAAACCCTACATTCCTTTGTCCGATTATATTTCCAGAATGATGATTGAAATTGGGTTTAATATGCGCGGTGAAATCATTTGGAATAAAGCGGCAAGTGCAAGTCCTTCAACGGCTTGGGGTAGTTGGCAAAGTGCATCAAACCCAATTTTAAGAGATGTTCATGAATATATTTTAATTTTCTCAAAAGGCAATTATAAAAGAGAAAAAAAGGAAAAAGAAAACACCATTTCCCGAGAACAATTTATGGAATGGACAAAATCCATTTGGAATATGAATGCCGTCAGTGCAAAACGAATTGGTCACCCTGCACCGTTTCCCGAAGAATTGCCGTACCGTTTAATTCAACTTTATTCTTTCAAGAACGATATTATTCTCGACCCATTTATGGGAAGTGGAACAACTGCTATTTCTGCATTGAAATCCGATAGAAAATTTGTAGGCTACGATATTTCACAAGAATATATTGACTTGTCAGAAAAGAGAACTGCACCATATTTGCTTCAAACCTCATTTTCATTTGAAACAGAAAAAGAAGATTCCCTTGTCTGATAAATTGATTTTCCGCTCAAAACCGGCAACGCCGAGGTGAAAGTTATCGCTGCAGATGGCATTTTTATATTTGCACTTAACGCGCTTTGTGCAAGTATGGATTTTTATATTTGCACTTCATTTCTTCCTCTTCTTTCAATACAAGCAATTCAATATCGCATTGTTTGGCGACATCTTCCTCTTTGTCTTCCCACACTAAGCCATAGCGTTTTTCTAACTTAGCGTCTAATTGCTATCGCGAGAAGTGATTGTATTTACTTTTTTTAGGCATATAAATGTTTAAATTTTACTATTTTACAACAATATGATAATATTTCCGTCTAATAGCTTTCGTTTTACAAAGATATATATATTTTTCGTGTTTCTATACGTAAAAAGGCATTCCTTATTTGGCGGCAGATTGCGCTTCTTAAACATTTAGGAAAACAGTTTTCCCTCCCTGTGAAGAGTGGCAATCAGTTCCTTATATGTTTGAAAATGTGTTCATTGTACTTATCGACTAACTGTTTTTTTATGTGCAAAGTTACATGTTTTTTAAGTATTCATCTACACTTGTTATTACTTTGTCCGGTGCGCCAATTCAACAACTGAATGCAGTTTTCGTATGGAGCGTCGTCATCTCAAGCATTTTCTTACCGTTTTCTCACCATTTTTTCACTTTGCCTGCCAATAACACCGCTTGGGAGATTCTATTAACCCTTTGTCTTTCAGCTCTTTCATAGCTTTGTCCACTTCCTTTCGGTCTAACTTGCTCAATTCAGCTAT
>JAITOO010000133.1 GCA_031289875.1 Flavobacteriaceae bacterium | reverse complement strand
TGCAAACGGGTAGAAGGCACCTGTCCGTGATATACTTGTTCAATATTGGTGGTACGGGCAAGGTTGTCGTCATGAAGAGCCAAAACAATGCCGTCTTTGGTAATTTGCATATCGCATTCAAGATAGTCTGCGCCAATTTCACGCGCCCAGCGATAAGCAGCTTCGGTTTCTTCCGGTGTCCAGAAAGTGGAGCCGCGGTGAGCAACAACAATATTTTCAGGAATATAATCCCTTACTTTTTCCATCTCAGGAGATAAATGTTCTACGTACGCTTCATCAACAAGATTGCTGACCTCGTCGTTCACGTTTGCGTAATCATTGTCCTGACATGACCATGCAACTAATAACAGGCTGCACAGAATCACTGTTTTAAACAAAAATTTAACCATAGTGTTTTTTATTATTTTAATTTTAATTTATTTCTATTTTTTTACTTTCTTTTATTAAATATTGTTCTTCTTTGTAAGTCAGTCCGACAAAGAAAATAGCCAAAGCGCAGGAAATCAACAGCATGATAAAGCCGTAATTCCAGCCGAAATGTTGTACGACGGCTCCCATTCCGATATTGGCGAGGATAGCCGTACCAAAAAAGTATCCGAAGAAACCTGT
Organism: Flavobacteriaceae bacterium; assembly: GCA_031289875.1. GTDB lineage: Bacteria > Bacteroidota > Bacteroidia > Flavobacteriales > Weeksellaceae > Apibacter. The sequence continues at coordinate 5,715 of JAITOO010000133.1, read as the reverse complement.
AAGTCCGGCGGCTGTTCCGGCGGCTTTTTTAGGCGCAAGGTCTAATGCCTGCACGCCGATAAGCATCACGGGACCGTAGATTAAAAATCCGATGGCTATCAGCGAGATGCTGTCAAGCAAAACGCTGCTTCGATTCAGCCAATAAATGACAATGAAAATGGCAACCAGCACCATGTAAATAATGGTAGTTATAGCTCGCCGTCCTTTGAAAACCTTGTCGCTCAGCCAACCGCACAAAATTGTGCCGGGTATGGCGGCAAATTCATAGTAAGAATAAGCCCAGCCTATCTGCTTGATGTCGTAACCTTTAATTTCGCTCAAAAAAGTAGGCGCCCAGTCCAATACTCCGTATCTTATGAAATAGATGAAAGCATTGGCAATAGCTATAAACCATAAAGTTTTGTTGTTAAGCACATATTGAAAGAAGATTTCTTTTGCTGTCAATTCTTTTTCAGAATTTTCGTTATAGTTTTTCGGATAGTCGTTTCGATATTCTTCGACCGGAGGCAGCCCGCAAGATTGAGGAGTGTCTCTAATCAAAGCATAACTTATTAATGCAATAATGATGGCAATAATTGCAGGAAACCAGAAAGTTCCCGCTTGCCATGAACCGAACCACAAGATTCCATAAGCTACGATAGGCGCCATAAGCCCTCCTCCAACGTTGTGCGCTACGTTCCAAATTGACATTTTTGTTCCGCGTTCTTTGATGGAAAACCAGTGAGTCATCACGCGACCGCACGGGGGCCAGCCCATTCCTTGAAACCAGCCGATAAGAAACTGAAATACAAACATTACCCAAATGGAAGCAACGCCCGCCTTAGTTCCCATTAAGAGGGTGGCAATTGCCGAAAGAATAAGCCCTAAAGGGAGGAATTTGCGTGCGTTGCTACGGTCGGAAACACCACCCATAAGGAATTTCGAAAATCCGTATGCAATAGCGTTGGCAGAGAGAGCAAAACCCAATCCGTCCTTGTCAAAGCCCATGTCCGTCAGGTGAGGCATAGCCATAGTAAAGTTTTTCCTTACTAAATAATAGCCTGCATATCCGACAAAAATACCAATGAACACCTGCCAGCGCAGTTTTTTGTATTCAGGGTCTATTTTTTCTTTTGCCAGCAAAGGTTTATGAGTGTCCGGCTGTAAAAATTTCCACATAATATTAGAATGGTTTTAGATGTTTTTTATTTGAGTTTATTTGGCTTAAAAAAGGTGCGTTTTTATTAGTCATTTGTGAGATACGATTTTAATTAATTTTATTCTTTTTATTCTTTGGTTTCACATTGTGTTTTTTTAGTTTCATTTGATTTTTCAAATGTATGAAATAAAAGGAAACGAAAGCAAATATTTTTAAATGATTTTAATCATATTTGCTGTTATGTTTTATTTTTGCCGATAAATGCCCGCTTTTAGTGGCATAATTAAATGAAGAAATTAAAAACAAAACGACACAAAATGAAATAAGCCAAAGCCAAAGAATAAAAAGAATAAAGAACTGCTAAATGTTTTACCTGATGGCTGAAAGCCAAAATTTTCATAATCGCAGCTAAGGCAAAAGCCGTAACCTGCGGGCAAATACACTCCACACGCCCGAAAGGGCAGCAAGGGGATCAATCCCCTTGTTATCGCCGGTCGCTACTGATTCTTTCCCACTCGGCGCAGACAGGGACTTGCGCCCTGTTAGTGTAAAGTATTGCCTGACAACAAAAAAAGACGGCTTCCGTTTAAGGGAAACCGCCTTGATAAAACATATAAAAACAATTCTAATACTAATCCATTTTGAAACCTCTGCGGTACACTCTACCATAACTATCTATGTATCTTACAGATACCGTACCTTTATAATTTTTCAAGATTTTCTCAATGTCATTTTCACTGTTTACCGGTTTATCATTGACATCCATAATAATATATCCTTCTGTTACTCCGATAGAGGCAAGTTTGCCGTTGCTGTCCGCATCTGTAACCACCACGCCTGAGTCCAAACCATAATTCACCTTCTGCTGGTCGCTCAATTCCTTAAAACTTGCGCCCAATTTCTCAGAAGCGCTCATGTCGTCTTTGGTTTTAAGTTTGGTATTGCCTTTGGAATCTTTCAATTTCACAGTAAAATTCTTGGTCGAGCCGTCGCGCAAAACGGTTACGTTCACTTTATCGCCCGGTCTTTTCTCTCCGATAATTCCCGAAAGCGTGGCAAAATTCTTTACAGGAGTGCTTTCAATAGTTGTGATGATGTCTCCTTTCTTGATGCCTGCATCTTTGGCTCCGCCGTCATCTTGAACGGTTTCTACCAAAATTCCCTGCTGTGTCTTGTAGGAGGTTTTATTTCTTGCATTATATTGCCTTACCCCCTCTTCGTCGCTCAAATCCATCGTTCCGATACCCAACATGCCTCTCTGAACCATACCGTACTGTCTGATGTCTTCTACTATTTTTTTGGCAATATTGGACGGAACGGCAAAACCGTATCCTTCATAAGTGCCTGCTCCTGAGTGAGAGGAAATTGCCGTATTGATTCCAATCAAATCGCCGTTGGAATTGACCAGCGCACCGCCGCTGTTTCCCGGATTTATCGCCGCATCGGTTTGAATGAAAGACTCTATCGGGGCGGTGGAATTAGACCGTATCAAGCCCAGACTGCGTCCTTTGGCGGATATGATGCCTGCCGTAACGGTAGAAGTCAGTCCGAAAGGATTGCCGACTGCCAGCACCCATTCTCCTACTTTCACATTGTCTGAATTGTAAAAATTCAAAACCGGAAGATTTTTTTCGTCAATTTTCAGCAGGGCGATGTCCGTATTCGGGTCAGTTCCGACCAAAGTTGCCGTATAAGTTTTTTGATTGTTCAGCGTAACTTCTATTTTGTCAGCGCCTGAAATCACGTGATTATTGGTTACGATATAGCCATCGGCGGAGATTATCACGCCCGAACCCAATCCGCTCGGAACGTCTTTTTGCTGTTGCTGTTGCTGCCTCTGATTGGGCTGGGAATCTCCGAAAGGGTCTCCGAAAAAGAAATCAAACGGATTGAATGACTGTTGCTGCTGCGCTCTGGACGAATAATTTTTGACGCTGACCACTGCATTCACCGTTTTTTCGGCTGCTTCTGTCAAGTCCGGCGGGTTCAGCACGGGCGATGAGGCGTAAGAAGCTGAAGTAAAGTATGTTTTGGACGGGTCTTTCTGAAACAGATTGAAATCGCTCAGGCTTGTGTTGTTGTTCATTGCGTAGGAAAACGCACCGATGGTAATCAGGGCGCTTGAAATGCCTACAATAGCATAAGGTACAAGTTTTTTTATTTCCATTTTTCTATTGTTTTTTTAAGTTAAATCTTGATTTTTTATTTCAAAATTAATACCAAAATTTTATCATTTTTAATGTTTAACGATTTTTAACACGCCTTTTAGATTTTATTTGGCAGAAAAGCGGTTTTCCTTTCTTTTTTGAAAATTTGCCGCTCAAACAAACATTGATGAATGCAAATTTGACCTGCTGAAAATAAGCACAGCAAAAAAATGATTTTCATTTTTTTGCTGTGCGGTCAAAATCAAAAACTTATTTAATTATAAAAATTAAGTTATTTTAATAATTGTAGTTGTTAGAGGTTTCTCCGCCGAAATCCCATGTCAAGCCGAAACGCAGCGTGTTGTCCAAAGCGTTGTTCTGTTTTGCCGTAGTTATCAGGTAGGAAAAGTCTAAACCGAAAGACTGGTATTTAAGCCCTGCGCCGAGCGTAACAAACTGTCGTGCACCTTTGTCGGGATTTTCGTAGAAATATCCGGCACGGAAAGCAAAGGCATTGTTAAATACATATTCTCCTGATATGCTGTAAGTTATTTCTTTTCCGGCATCTTTGTTTCCGAAAGATTTGAACATTCCTGAAAGGAAATTGTCGTCAGGGATTTGCTTGCCTATTACCTTGCCGTCGGCGTCATAGATTTCTTTGGGAGCAGGGACTAAAAGTTTTGCTGCTTCAAAAGTCAGCCCCACTTTATTTTCTTCGTCCAAGAAGAGGTCGTAGCCTGCGCCTAAACGCAAATTGGTGGGCAGGTAGCTGGAATTTTCGCTGTCATCGGAGTAATCCAACTTTGGACCCATGTTGAAGAGTCCCCAACCTGCGCGCCATCTGCCTTCATAACCTCCGAAAGAGTTGGTGCGGTCGGTTTGGAAATATCCCGTCAAATCAACGGCAAAGGTGCCGGCTGCTTTGGTTTGGGCATTGTCACTGCTGGAAACGTTGTTGAACAAGTCGGAACGAATGTAGCGTGCGGTAACCGCCATGGAGTAAACGTCTGCTAATTTCAAGCCGTAAGAGAAATCTATGGCAAATTCGTTGGGTTTGGCTGTTCCCATATTCACAATATCGCTTCCTATCAGGGTATTCAAGTCAATTTCGCCCATATTGAAATAATAGACGCTTGCCGCCAATGTGCTTCTTTCTTCCTCTCCGAGGAAAGTGTAGAAAGTTCCATTGAGCAGGAACACATCGTTGGTCAGTTTATTCATGTAAGGCGTGTAGGAAACGCCAATACCTGAATAGCTTGCTCCGAAAACATATTTTGACGGATTCCAATATTGTGAAAAAGCATCCGGAGAGGTTGCTACCCCTTGGTCTGCCAATCCTCCTGCGCGTGCGTCGGGGGCGATTCTCAAAAACGGCGCTCCCGTTATTATTGGATTGTAATTATTGTCTTGCGCCTTTAACGCAAAGACGCTGAGTAAACTTAGTAATAGAATCGTTTTTTTCATTTTGTATATACGTGTTGTTTTTATTTTAATTTTTTATTATTTTAACATTGTCTATTTCAATATCACTAACTTTTCTACTTGTGCAGCAGAACCCAAACATCTTTCGGAAGTTCCGTTCACTTTTACGCGGTAAATATACACACCTTTTCCGATTTTGTCTCCAAAATCGTCCAATCCGTTCCATTCGATTCCATATTTGTCCGTTCGGTATCCTTCATAAAAAGGCTCGGAAGTTACTGTGGTGTTGATTGTTTTAATCAATTTGCCCGCCACCGTAAAAATCTGCACCTGCACATTCAAAATATCCGGACAATTATGTTCAAAATGAAAAAACGTCTTGGTAGTGAACGGATTAGGCCAGTTCAACAATTTCTTGATAATCAAATGCCGGTCGCCGTCATCTACTACTATAAAGTCTAACGTAGCCGTTGAAGAATTATTGTTTATGTCCCAAACCTTAAATTGAATGGTATGCTCGCCCAAGTCCATATTGCTGAGCTGATACCAGACTTTGCCTTTTTGATAGTCTTTTAGTTTCGGATTGAGGCAGGGAGAAATTTCTCCGCCCGTGTAGAACTCATTGAAAACCAGCGTTCCGTTCACGTTCTTGTCCATTACGCCCGTGATGTCATGCCCAATGCCGATTCCGGTAGAGTTGATGCCCGAACTGTCGGTTACGCAGGCAAGAAAATACGGATTGTGGTCGGTAATCCCGCCATTGGCAAAACTCAAATTGTTCATATACAGATGAATTTTTGGACCCTCATCATCTTGGATTCCATCCGGATTGATGTCCCCGACCTTGATATTATTGAAAGACGAAGCGTCGATTTTAGAATTGTTTGCATACAAAACCAATTTTCCGTCGCCGACTTGATAATTAATATCTTTCGGAACATAAAACTCAATTTTGAAATTTCCATTTTTCACCGTTGCGCTGCCTTTGTAAACAGCGTTCACCTGCTC
>JAITOO010000027.1 GCA_031289875.1 Flavobacteriaceae bacterium | reverse complement strand
GAACTTGGGGCGCAAATTTTTCAGCAGAACAGGCTGCTGATTTCCTGAAATCCTGTTATGAAGAAAATTTGAAAATCTTCGACACTGCTGATATCTATGGCGATTACACAACGGAAAGCCTTCTGGGAGAAGCCCTGCATAAAAGCGGAATCAACCGGCATGAAGTAAAAATCATTACCAAATGCGGCATCTGCCTGCCCGGAAACACATATCAAGCCAAAGGCTACAACACCACAAAAAAACACATTCTCAACAGCGTAGATAACTCTTTGAAACAATTAAAAACCAACTATATAGACATGCTTCTCATTCATAGACCGGACCCTTTGATGGATTTTGAAGAAGTAGAAATCGCTTTTACTGAGCTGAAACTCAGCGGAAAAGTAAAAACATTTGGCGTAAGCAATTTTTCAACCTACGCTTTCAACCTGATGAACAGGCGATTGCCGATGGAAACCAACCAGATACAATTCTCGCTTACCTCCCCTGATGCTTTGTTCAACGACTTGCTGATACAAGCGCGGCATTACAACAAAAAAACGCAAATTTGGTCGCCGCTTGGAGATTTTTTTCTCAAAAAAAATGAACGCAACGACAGAATCAATACAGTTTTATCGAAATTGACAGAAAAATACAACGCTTCGCCGAGCCAGCTGCTACTCGCATGGATACTGAAAGTTCCAAGCAAAATCACTCCGATACTGGGAAGCACAAAGATTGAACGAATCCGAGAGCAAAAAAAATCTTTCGCCATCAAACTGACTACCGACGACTGGTATTTGATGTTAGAGGCTTCGCGGAATAAGGAAGTGGATTAGAAAATAAAAGCAGGTTTACAATTATTTGTAAACCTGCTTTTTATAGAATCAAAAAGATTATGATATTTTACTCTTTTGTTTCTTCTTCTTCCGAAGTTGTTTTTTCTTCGACGGGAACAGAAGTTTCTGCTTTTGGCGCTTCTGTTTGTGGTGCTTCGGCAACGGTTTCTTCCGCTGCTTTCACTTCTTCTTTTACCTCCGTTTCAGCATTTGGCTCTGTTTTTTTAGAAGGTCTGCGGCTTCTTCTTGTTGTTTTCTTAACTTCGCCTGCGTTGTAGAGTTCGTTGAAATCTACCAACTCAATCAGTGCGGTGTCTGCACCGTCGCCCAAGCGGAAACCTGTTTTAATAATTCTCGTATAACCGCCATTTCTGGAAGCGATTTTCGGAGCTACGATGTTGAACAATTCTTCCACTGCAAAGCGGGAATCGTCTTTTTTGTTTTTGTCGTATTTGCCGTATCTTGCCTGCAAGTAACTGAAAACCACCCTTCTGCTGGCAGTCGTATCGTCTTTTGCTTTGGTCAAAAGCGGTTCTATATAAACTCTAAGGGCTTTTGCCTTAGCTACTGTTGTGTTTATTCTTTTGTGTAATATAAGAGATGCAGCCATATTCGAAAGCATTGCTTTGCGGTGTGGTGCTGTTCTTCCCAAATGATTAAACTTTTTTCCGTGTCTCATGATTTCTTATATTATTCTGCGTCTAATTTATATTTTGAAACATCTATGCCGAAAGTGAGGTTTTTTGAATACACTAAATCTTCCAGCTCAGTTAAAGATTTTTTTCCAAAGTTTCTAAACTTCATCAAATCTGCTTTTGTGAAGGATACCAGTTCTCCCAAAGTCTCTACTTCTGCCGCTTTCAGACAGTTTAATGCTCTGACGGACAAATCCATATCCACTAATTTGGTCTTCAAAAGCTGTCTCATATGAAGCGCTTCTTCGTCATAGACTTCGCCTTGCGAAACAACATCAATTTCGAGGGTAATTCTCTCGTCGGAGAAGAGCATGAAATGGTGGATTAATATCTTAGCCGCCTCAGTCAATGCGCCCTGCGGAGTAATTGAGCCGTCAGTCTGAATGTCCAAAATCAGTTTTTCGTAGTCGGTTCTTTGTTCCACACGGTAATCTTCTACGCTGTATTTGACGTTTCGGATTGGAGTGTAAATGGAATCGATAGCGATAGTACCAATCGGAGCGTTGTTGGATTTGTTCTGCTCGGCAGAGACGTATCCGCGCCCTTTGTCTATGGTAAACGTGAGGTTGAGGGCTACTGCCTTGTTCATTCGGCAAATCACCAAATCGGGATTCAACACTTGATAGGAAGATATGAATTTGCCCAAATCTCCTGCGGTCAATTCTTTTTTACCTGTGATTTGTGCGGTAACCGTTTCGCTTCCTGATTTATTAATTTGGTTTTTGAAGCGTATTTTTTTGAGATTCAAAATAACTTCAGTAACATCTTCAATCACGCCGGGAATCACGGAAAATTCATGGTCAACACCTTCGATTTTGATGGAGGTGATAGCGTAGCCTTCTAAAGAAGAGAGTAGAACTCTCCTCAGAGCATTCCCCACCGTCAAACCAAAACCGGGTTCTAACGGTCTGAATTCAAATTGACCTTTGAAATTGTCGGATTCAACTAAGACTACTTTGTCAGGTTTTATAAAGTTTAAAATTGCCATATAAATTTCAGCTGATTTTAATTTTTATTTTGAGTATAATTCGACTATCAATTGTTCTTTGATGTCTTCCGGAATTTGGATTCTTTCAGGAACGACTTTGTATTCGCCTGATTGTTTCTCGTCATTCCATATTAACCAATCATAAGCTCTACGGGCATCCAACGCATCTTTAATCACTTGCAATGATTTGGATTTTTCCCTTACAGCCACTACATCTCCCGCTTTCAACAAATAGGACGGAATGTTTACTACTTCTCCGTTTACGGTGATGTGTTTGTGAGATACTAACTGGCGCGCGCCTGCTCTTGTTTTCGACAGCCCGAAGCGGTAAACCACGTTGTCTAAACGGGATTCGCACAACTGCAACAGAACTTCGCCTGTGATGCCTTTGCTTCTTTGGGCTTTGTCGAAAAGGTTGGCAAACTGTCTTTCCAATATGCCGTAGGTGTATTTGGCTTTTTGTTTTTCAGCCAACTGAACAGCATACTCGGAGCGTTTTGCGCCTCTTCTCTTGTTCGGACCGTGTTGTCCTGGAGGAAACTTTCTTCTTTCGAAATACTTGTCTTCCCCATAAATAGCCTGTCCGAATTTTCGGGCTATTTTCGTTTTTGGACCAATATATCTTGCCATTTTCTAAATTTTAGCTCTAATTTTCGTACTTATTTTTTAAACTCTTCTTCTTTTTGGAGGTCTACAACCATTGTGCGGCATTGGAGTAACGTCGATAATTTCGCTTACTTCGATGCCTGAATTATGGATAGTGCGGATGGCAGATTCTCTGCCTGCACCGGGACCTTTCACATAAACTTTCACTCTTCTTAATCCTAAATCGTAAGCTACCTGAGAACAGTTTTCGGCAGCCATCTGCGCAGCGTAGGGGGTGTTCTTTTTAGAACCTCTGAAGCCCATTTTTCCGGCAGACGCCCATGAGATTACTTCACCGTTTTTATTGGTCAGTGAAATGATGATATTGTTGAAAGAAGCTTGAATGTGGGCTTCTCCCAATGCCTCAATTTTAACTTTTCTTTTTTTAACTGTTTTTGACGCTGTTTTTGCCATAGTTGTTACTTATTATTTAGTGGCTTTTTTCTTGTTAGCTACGGTTTTTCTCTTACCTTTTCTCGTACGGGAGTTGTTCTTGGTTCTTTGTCCTCTCAACGGCAATCCCAGACGGTGTCTGATACCTCTTTGAGAGCCGATGTCCATCAATCGTTTGATGTTCAGCTGGACTTCTGAACGAAGTTCTCCTTCTACTTTCACATTGTCTGTGATGAATTTTCTGATGGCGTTGATTTCGTCATCATTCCATTCCGACACTTTTTTGTCTTCGCTAATGCCTGCGTCCTTTAATGTTTTGGACGCGGTGCTTCTGCCGATACCGTAAATATAGGTAAGCCCGATAACTCCTCTTTTATTTTTGGGTAAATCTACACCTGCTATTCTCGCCATAATTAACCTTGTCTTTGTTTAAATTTCGGATTCTTTTTATTAATAATATACAGACGACCTTTGCGTCTTACAACTATATCCTCTGAACTTCTCTTTTTGAGTGATGCTCTAATTTTCATTTGCTTTCTATTTTTTTTAGTATCTGAAAGTTATTCTTCCTTTTGTTAAATCATACGGAGACATTTCCAATCGTACCTTGTCTCCGGGTAATAGTTTAATATAGTGCATTCTCATTTTCCCTGATATATGCGCAGTTAAAATGTGACCATTTTCCAATTCCACTCTGAACATTGCGTTAGACAATGCTTCGATGATGGTTCCGTCCTGCTCTATATGTTTTTGTTTTGCCATATGCTTTTATTAATGTGCATTCGGATTTCTACTTAATCTTGACTGCATCAAACCGTCGTAGTGATGGTTCAACAAGTAAGTATTAATCTGCTGAACCGTATCCAGCAAAACGCCTACCATAATCAGCAGCGAAGTTCCTCCAAAAAACAATGCAAAATTATCAGTTGCGGTGAGACCTATAATTTTTACAATTGCGGGAAGAACCGCTATCAAAGCCAAAAATATTGACCCCGGAAAGGTGATTCTGGACAAAACATTATCTAAATATTCCGCCGTTTCCTGTCCCGGTCTTACTCTTGGAATTAAACCTCCGTTCCTTTTCAAATCATCAGCCATTTGATTGACAGGAATGGTAATTGCCGTATATAAAAATGTAAATACAATAATCAAAATTGCAAACAGCAGATTGTACTGCCAACTGAATACCTGCCCAAAGCCTGCCCAAAAGGCATTGTTGGTCGATTCAGACCTTGCCAGCAAGCCCGGAATAAACATCAGCGCCTGTGCAAAGATGATAGGCATCACGCCTGCCGCATTGACTTTTAACGGAATGTACTGTCTTGCTGCATGGGTCATAGACCTCAGCGAACCTTGTTTGGTACGGCTGACGTACTGTACCGGAACTTTCCGCACCGCTACCGTCAGCATGATAGACAACACGATGACTAACAGCCAAGCGATGACTTCCAAGAAAATCAAGAATAATCCTCTTCCTTCGCCGCCGGTCTGCACGCCTATTTCTTGCATGAATGCTTCCGGAAAACCTGCCAAAATTCCAACCATAATCAAAATGGAGATGCCGTTTCCTATTCCTTTGTCTGTGATTTTTTCACCCATCCACATAGCGAACAGCGTTCCTGCTACCAGAATTACAATGCTGGGTATCCAAAACAGCCAAATGCTGTTGGTATCTACAAGATACGCCGCCCCAAACTGTTCCACAGGCAGAAAAACCTGCGTGATGGAGGTTAGATATACGGGGGCTTGAATCAGGCAAATCAAAATGGTGAGCCATCTTGTAATTTGATTGACGGTTTTGCGCCCGCTTTCTCCTTCGCTTTGGAGTTTTTTGATGTAAGGGATAGCGAGTCCCATTAACTGGACAACGATAGAGGCAGAGATGTAAGGCATGATACCCAAAGCAAATACGGAAGCTCTTTTGAAAGCGCCGCCCGTGAATGAGGATAGCAATCCGAGCAAACCTGATGCTTGCTGGTGTCCTCCGCTCTGGGCATAACTTGCAAGGATATCTTCGACTTTGGCAATATTAATGGCTGGAAGCGGAACGTGCGTTCCGAATCGGTAAACTATTATTACCCCAAAGGTAAAGAGGAGTTTTTTTCTTAACTCTTCGATACTCCAAATATTCTTTAAAGTCTGTATAAATCCTTTCATCTTTTAATTTTATAAGGTATTAGCTTTCCCGCCTGCTTTTTCTATAGCTTCTTGTGCGGTTTTGGTGTATTTGTCCACTGTAATGGTTACGGCGGATTTGAGTTCTCCTCTACCGAGAATTTTCACCAAATCTTTCTTGGAAGCCAATCCGTGCTGTGCCAGTATTTCTTTGGTTATTTCTCCTGAAATCTTTTTAGAGTCTATCAATTCTTGAATAGTGTCCAAATTAACGCCAACATATTCTTTTCTGTTGATATTTTTAAAACCGAACTTCGGCACTCTTCTCTGCAAAGGCATTTGTCCACCCTCAAAACCGATTTTGTGTTTGTGTCCTGAGCGGGATTTGTCTCCTTTGTGTCCTTTGGTGGAAGTTCCGCCTTTGCCGCTTCCCTGTCCCCTGCCGATTCTCTTGCTGTTATGTGTTGAACCCTCTGCGGGTTTTAAAGTATGTAAATTCATATCTTGCTTATTCTTCAACAGTTACTAAATGTTTTACTACTGCAACCATTCCCAAAATTTGAGGAGTTGCTTCATGCTCAACGGTTTTGTTCAACTTTGTCAAGCCTAAGGCTTGCAATGTGCGTTTTTGGTTTCCCGGTCGTTTAATTGAACTTTTCTTTAAAGTTATTTTTATCGCTGCCATGTTTTTATCCTTTAAATACTTTAGATAGTGATATTCCTCTTTGTTGTGCAATAGCCTCCGCACTTCTCAAATTCAACAATGCTTTTACGGTAGCTTTTACCACATTGTGCGGGTTAGATGAGCCTTTAGACTTGGAAAGTACGTCTTTGATTCCTGCTGATTCCAATACGGCGCGAACAGCACCTCCGGCAATCAACCCTGTACCATGTGAAGCAGGGCGAAGGAAAATATCTGCACCTCCATACTTGGCAATCTGCTCATGTGGAAGCGAACCGTTCAAAACGGGTATTTTCACCAGATTTTTCTTGGCGTCCTCCACTGCTTTGGAAATGGCGCTGGCAACTTCTTTGGATTTTCCCAATCCGAAGCCTACGATTCCTTTTTCATCTCCTACTACTACGATAGCTGAGAAGCCGAAGGCTCTACCACCTTTGGTTACTTTGGTTACTCTTTGCACGCCGACTAAGCGGTCTGTAAGTTCTAACCCTCCCGGTTTTACTCTTTCAACATTTTTTATTCCTAGCATAATTCTAAATCATTAAAATTTTAAACCTCCTTCTCTTGCTCCGTCAGCCAAAGCTTTGATTCTTCCGTGATAGATGAATCCGTTCCGGTCGAAAACCACTGTTTCAATTCCCGCAGCTTTTGCTTTTTCAGCAAGCCTTTTACCTACGATAGTAGAGATTTCTGTTTTAGTTCCTTTTTCTGCGGCAACTTCTTTCTCGCGCGATGAGGCGTAAGCTAAGGTTTTGCCTGCATTATCATCAACAAGTTGAGCGTAAATTTCTTTGTTGCTTCTGTAAACGGACAAACGCGGTTTGGCTGTCGTTCCGAAGATGTTTTTACGGACTCTTCTTTTTACTCTTATTCTTTTTTCTCTGTTAGTTAATGCCATAACGTAATTTTTTATGCAGATTTACCTGCTTTTCTTCTAATTTCTTCTCCAACAAATTTAACGCCTTTTCCTTTGTAAGGTTCAGGTTTACGAAGTGAACGAATCTTCGCACAAGCCATTCCTAACAAGTGTTTGTCGTGCGAAGTCAAAGTAATTATCGGGTTTTTACCCTTTTCCGTCAGTGTTTCTACTTTTATTTCTTCAGGGAATTCTATCACCACTTGGTGGGAAAATCCTAAGGAAAGTTCTAATTTTTGTCCTTGATTGGACGCTCTATAACCTACTCCGACGAGTTCGAGTTTTTTGGAAAATCCTTCGGAAACTCCTGTTACCATGTTGTTTATCAGCGCTCTGTATAGTCCGTGCAAAGCTCTGTGTTCTTTGTCGTCAGAGGGGCGTTCTACGGTGAGCTGACCGTCTTCGATTTTCAGGGAGATGCCGCGGGTCAGCGGTTGTGATAATTCTCCGTTCTTTCCTTTTATGGTAACTACGTTATCTTTGTAATCTACACTCGTTCCGGCTGGGATTTTTATAATTGCTTTACCTATTCTTGACATTTCTTATTCGTTTTTTTAATAAACATAACAAATTACTTCACCGCCTACGTTTTCCTGACGCGCTTTCTTGTCGGTCATCACTCCTTTGGAGGTAGATACAATAGCAATTCCCAAGCCGTTCAATACTCTGGGTAATGATTTTGCGCCTGTGTATTTTCTCAATCCGGGTTTGGATGCTCTATCTATGCTTTTGATGGCGGGAAGATTGGTGGCTCTATCATATTTCAAAGCGATTTTGATAGTTCCTTGAACTGTTCCGTCTTCAAATTTATAGTTAAGGATATATCCTTGGTCAAAGAGAATTTTTGTAATCTCTTTTTTGATGTTCGAGGCAGGGATTTCCACTACTTTGTGTCCTGCTCTCATTGCATTTCTTATTCTTGTTAAGAAATCTGCGATTGGGTCTGTAATCATATTACTTTAATTTTAGAGTATAGAATTATAATTCTACTTTTAAAATTCTACAATTTTTTTTATTTACCAACTGGCTTTTTTTACTCCGGGAATTAATCCTTCGTTAGCCATTTCTCTGAAAAGCACTCTGGAAATGCCGAAAACTCTCATGTACCCTTTGGGTCTTCCTGTCAATTTGCAACGGTTGTGTTGCCTTACGGGGGAAGCGTTTTTTGGAAGTTTCTGCAAAGCTTCGTAATCGCCTGCTTCTTTCAAAGCTTTTCTTTTGGCGGAATATTTGGCTGTGAGGGCTTCTCTTTTGCGCTCGCGCGCTTTCATCGATTCTTTTGCCATATTCTTATTTAGTTCTTTTTAAACGGTAAACCGAAATGGGTTAATAATGCTTTTGCTTCTTTGTCCGTGCGTGCGCTGGTTACAAAGGTAATATCCATTCCCTGAATTTTTTTCACTTTGTCAATGTTGATTTCAGGGAAGATGATTTGCTCGGTGATGCCCAGCGTGTAGTTACCTCTTCCGTCGAAACTGTCGGCTTTGATTCCGTTGAAATCTCGGATACGGGGCAGTGCGGAGGTTACCAAGCGGTCTAAAAATTCGTACATTCTGTCGCCGCACAGAGTTACTCTTGCTCCAATCGGCATTCCTTTTCTGAGTTTGAATGCTGCTTCGTCTTTTTTAGACAGGCACGGAACGGCTTTCTGTCCTGCAATCAGAGTGATTTCTTCTACTGCGTAATCTACGATTTTCTTGTCTGCGGTGGCAGCGCCCAAACCTTGGCTGATTACAATTTTTTGTAATTTAGGCACTTGCATTACTGTAGTGTATCCGAACTCTTCTTTGAGGGCGGGTACAACTTTTTCGTTATATAATTTTTTAGGTCTTGCTACGTATTGCATAATCTTCTTTTATTAAATAACTTGTCCTGATTTTTTGGAAATCCTGACTTTTTTATCTCCGTCTATTTTATAACCGACTCTTGTAGCTTTTCCTGATTTGGGGTCTATCAATGCTAAATTTGAGATGTGTATGGAGGCTTCTTTTTCGGTGATGCTTCCCTGAGGTTTTTCTGTTGATGGTTTGTTGTGTTTTTTTACAATATTCACACCCTCTACAATGGCTCTGTTCTTATCAGGATAGACTACCAATACTTGTCCTTGTTTCCCGCTGTACGAGCCTGACAGGACAACTACTTTATCTCCTTTTTTTATTTTAACTTTTGGCATTTTCTCTACAATTTTAAAGGTTATAATACTTCGGGAGCTAATGAAATGATTTTCATGTACTCTTTGTCTCTCAATTCTCTGGCAACGGGTCCGAAAACGCGTGTACCTCTCATTTCTCCGGTATTGGTCAGCAATACGCAGGCGTTGTCTTCAAAACTGATGTACGAACCGTCTTTCCGTCTTACAGATTGCTTGGTTCTTACGACCACAGCCTTAGATACTTGTCCTTTTTTTACCGTTCCTGATGGAGTAGCATCTTTGATAGTGATAACTATTTTATCGCCTACTGATGCGTATCTTCTTTTTGAGCCTCCTAATACCCTGATAACCAGTGCTTCTTTTGCGCCTGTATTATCTGCAACTTTCAATCTTGATTCTGTCTGTAACATAATTCTTGTATTATTTAGCTCTTTCTAAAATTTCTACTAATCTCCATCTTTTGTTCTTGCTCAAAGGACGTGTTTCCATAATGCGGACGGTATCGCCTTCGTTGCATTCATTCTTTTCGTCGTGTACAGTATATTTCTTGGTCTTCAAAACGAATTTTCCGTACATCGGGTGTTTGATTTTGCTGGTTTCGCTCACCACGACGGTTTTTTCCATTTTGTTGCTGGTTACTGTACCGATTCTTTCTTTTCTTAAATTTCTTTCCATAGTTGAAATTACCTTTCTTTTCGGATTTTTTTACTTTTTAACGGCTGTTTCCAACCTTGCTATTGTTTTCCTCATTTCTCTCAACTGAATCGGATTCTGAATGGGAGAAACTTTGTGTGCCAGCCTCAACTTTACATACTCGGCTTTTTTATCAGCCAGTGCAACTTTAATTTCTTCCTGGTTTAATCTAGTTATTTCTATTGCTTTCATCGATTCTTAATTTTATGCTTGTACAAAATCGTTGGCAACGACAAATTTGGTTTTTACCGGAAGTTTTTGAGCAGCCAAGCGCAATGCTTCTTTTGCTATGTCGTAAGAAACGCCTCCTACTTCAAAGAGGATTCTTCCCGGCGTAGCTCTTGCTACCCAATATTCAACAGCTCCTTTTCCTTTACCCATACGCACCTCAGCAGGTTTTCTCGTAATAGGTTTGTCCGGAAATATTTTAATCCATAGCTGCCCTTCCCTTTTCATATAACGGGTGGCGGCAACACGGGCGGATTCTATTTGTCTTGCAGTAATGAATACTGAATCTAACGCTTTAATTCCAAAAGTTCCATATGCCAAGCGGCTTCCTCTGTAAGAAAGTCCTTTCATACGTCCTTTTTGCATTTTGCGAAATTTTGTTCTTTTTGGTTGTAACATGATTACCTGAGATATTTAATTATCTTCTTTCTCTTTCTTTAATTTTTTTTCTTTGGGTCTTTTTTTGGAGACCTACCAGTGGAGATAATTCTCTTTTACCATACACTTCGCCTTTCATAATCCACACTTTCACGCCCAAGCGTCCGTAAGTGGTGTGCGCTTCTGCTATGTAGTAGTCGATATCGGCTCGGAAAGTTGATAACGGTATTCTTCCTTCTTTAAAGTGTTCAGACCTTGCCATTTCTGCACCATTCAA
This sequence comes from Flavobacteriaceae bacterium, assembly GCA_031289875.1. Lineage (GTDB taxonomy): Bacteria > Bacteroidota > Bacteroidia > Flavobacteriales > Weeksellaceae > Apibacter. Next base: position 7,154 of record JAITOO010000027.1, on the reverse strand, counting down.
ACGTCCGGAAATCATAATTTTGATTCCTTCTGCATTCATTCTCATCGTAGAAGCGATTGCCATTTTGATGGCTCTTCTGTATGAGACACGACTTTCAATCTGACGGGCTACGCTTTCTGCTACCAATTTAGCGTCAATCTCAGGTCTCTTGATTTCAAATATATTGATTTGAATCTCTTTTTTTGTAATTTTTTTCAGCTCTTCTTTGAGTTTATCTACTTCCTGACCTCCTTTTCCGATGATAATTCCCGGACGGGCGGTAGTGATGGTAATAGTAACCAGTTTGAGCGTTCTTTCTATGTAAATTCTGGAAACTCCCGCTTTTGACAGACGAGCTTCTAAGTATCTGCGGATTTTATGGTCTTCGGCGATTTTATCTCCGAAGTTTTTGCCTCCGTACCAGTTTGAGTCCCAACCGCGAATGATTCCTAATCTGTTTCCTATTGGATTTGTCTTCTGTCCCATAATTAATTTACTTCGTTTTTGTTTCCAAGAATGATTGTTACATGATTAGACCTTTTTCTGATTCTGTTTCCTCGTCCTTGCGGGGCGGGGCGCAGTCTCTTCAAAGTGCTTCCGCAATTTACATAGATTTCTTTTACAAAAAGTTTCGCTTCTTCTATGTCTTTGCCTTCATTTTTCACCTGCCAGTTGGCAATAGCGCTCAATAAAAGCTTTTCCAGTCTGATGGAGGCTTCTTTCTTGGAATATTTCAGAATATATAAGGCTTTATCTACATCTACTCCTCTAATGATGTCAACTACCAACCTCATTTTTCTTGGGGATGTCGGACAATTATTCAAGCGAGCAATAGCTATGTCTTTTTTTGCTTCTTTTCGTGCTATTGCACTGTTTTGTTTTCTGTTACCCATTGCTTACTTTTTTATTTGTTTCCTTTGTTTTTATTACCGGAATGACCTCTGAATATTCTGGTTGGAGAAAATTCTCCGAGCTTGTGCCCTACCATGTTTTCTGTTACATACACAGGAACGAATTGTTTTCCGTTATGTACGGCAAAAGTCTGTCCTACGAACTCGGGAGAAATCATAGAGGCTCTTGACCATGTTTTAATAACTGTTTTCTTTCCTGCTGCTATATTTGCTTGAACCTTTTTATCTAATTTGTAAAAAATGTAAGGTCCTTTTTTCAGTGAACGTGCCATGTCTTATTTTCTTTTTTGTAAAATGTAACGATTAGATGCTTTTTTCGGAGAACGGGTTTTGTAACCTTTTGCAGGTTTTCCGTTTCGAGATCTTGGATGTCCTCCGCTCGACCTTCCTTCGCCACCACCCATCGGGTGATCAACAGGGTTCATTGCCACAGGTCTGGTTCTTGGTCTTCTGCCCAGCCATCTGCTTCGTCCGGCTTTACCGGAAACTGTCAATTGGTGGTCTGAGTTGGATACTGAACCTACTGTTGCCATACATTCTACTAATATCATTCGGGTTTCTCCCGAAGGCATTTTAAGCACGGCATATTTTCCGTCGCGTGCGGCTAATTGGGCGCTTGCACCTGCGCTTCTCGCCATTTTTGCTCCTTGTCCGGGACGTAATTCTATGCAAGAAATTACTGTGCCGAGCGGAATGGCTTTCAATTTCATAGCGTTACCTACTTCAGGAGCTACATTTTCTCCTGAAACGACTTTCTGCCCTACTTTGATGCCGTTCGGAGCAACGATGTAGCGTTTTTCTCCGTCTGCATATGCGAGCAAAGCGATAAATGCCGTTCTGTTTGGGTCGTACTCTACTGCTTTGACAGTAGCAGGCACGTCAAACTTATTTCTTTTGAAATCGATAATTCTGTATCGTTTCTTGTGTCCACCTCCGGTGTAACGCATGGTCATCTTTCCGGTGTTGTTTCTGCCTCCTGACTTGGAAATCCCTACGGTTAAGGATTTTTCAGGTTTTGATGCAGTAACTTCTTCAAAATTGTTTACAATTCTGAATCTTTGCCCGGGGGTGATAGGTTTTAATTTTCTTACCGACATGATTCTTTTAAAAATTATACATTACCATAAATATCAATAGATTGACCTTCTTTTATATCAACCATTGCTTTTTTAACTTTACTGGATTTACCCACTTGCAAACCTTTTTTAGTGTATTTTACCTTCACATCAGGAGCGGACACCGAAGTCCGTACTGCGGTAACTTCTACACCATAAGCCTGCTGCACCGCATATTTTATTTCCGATTTGTTAGCTTTCGGCTGTACCAAAAACGTGTATCGGTTGCGGGCATCTATTTCTGCATTGGCTTTTTCTGAAATAACCGGTTTTATCAATATAGACATACTCTCTTATTTTCTTAAGTTTTCCTGAATTTTATCCACAGAACCTTCGAATAAGATTACTTCACTTGCTTTTAAAATGTCGTAACTGCTTATTTCGTTGTATTCTAACACTTTGACTTCCTGCAAATTTCGGGACGACAAATATACGAATTTATTTGCGCTTCCCAACACAAACAAGGCTTTTTTGTCTGCCAAACCTAAATTTTTGACTACTTGAATAAAATCTTTGGTTTTTGGAACATCAAAACTCAAATCTTCCAGAACTTTCAGATTGCTTTCTTTCGCTTTCTGGCTGAAAGCAGATTTTTTTGCCAATCTTTTTAAGTTTTTGTTTAATTTGAATCTGTAATCTCTCGGTCTTGGTCCGAAAACTCTCGCTCCGCCTCTGAACAACGGGTTCTTGATATCTCCTTTACGAGAACCTCCCGTTCCTTTCTGACGGTGCAATTTGCGGGTTGAGCCGCTGAGTTCTGACCTTTCTTTTGATTTGTGCGTTCCTTGTCTTTGAGCTGCCAGATACTGTTTTACTTCCAAGTAAACGGCATGCTGATGTGGCTCAATTCCAAATATCTGGTCGTCCAAAGAAACCTTTCTTCCGGTTTCTTTTCCGCTTTTATCTAATACTGCTAACTCCATCTTCTAACGATTACATATGAATTTTTGGGACCCGGAATTGCGCCTTTTACAATTAAAAGGTTCTTTTCTTCGTCCACTTTTACTACTTGAAGATTTTGCACTGTTACTTGGTTTCCGCCCATTCTTCCTGCCATCCTCATTCCTTTGAAAACTCTGGAAGGGTCTGAGCCTGCACCGATAGAACCCGGCGCACGCAGACGGTTATGCTGTCCGTGTGTAGACTGCATGACACCGCTGAAACCGTGTCTTTTCACTACGCCTTGAAATCCTTTTCCTTTGGAAACGCCTGTAACATCAACAAATTCGCGTTCAGCGAACAAATTTACTTTTACTTCATCACCTAATTTCAGATTGTCAAATCCGTGATGAAACTCCACCAATTTTCTTTTTGGCGTTGAACCTGCCTTTTTGAAGTGTCCCAACATAGCTTTGCCTACGTTTTTTTCACTTCTGTCATCGAAACCGAGCTGAACGGCAAAATAGCCGTCTTTTTCTACGGTTCTGACCTGTAAAACCACGCAAGGACCTGCTTCAATAACCGTGCAGGGAACGTTTTTCCCTTGCTCGTCGAACAAGCTGGTCATGCCGATTTTTTTACCGATAATTCCTGACATTTACTCTATTTAATTTTTTCGAGTTGCAAAAGTAGAATTTTTTTTTGATATTTTAACACTCTGAGCCAACTTTTTTTATATTTTTTTTCAATGTTTCCGATTTTGGGGATTTTGCCGCCTGTTTTTAGAGATGAAAAATAAACAAATTATAACAGAATCATTGACAAAGATAACTAATCTCTCTAAACTTTTTGAATCTGTTTTTTTAATAATTCGGATATTTGCAAAAATTTACATTTACAAAAACATGAGAAGAATCTCGCTTTTACTGCAAGCAGAAGCCATCATTGCCGTTATCTCGGGTTACTTGATTTCGCATATGTCGTGGCTCGGAAGAGTTGTCGGAATCCCGATTTTCCACCCTGAATATATTTTTATGAAAAGCTGGTGGAAAACAACTTTAATTATCTTGGCAATAGAATGGGCGGTGATTTTTGTGCTTTGGATTTTGAAAATCAAGGCAAGACCAATAGTCTCAAAATCAACATGTTTTCTGTTTATGATTATCGGTTTCACGGGGCTGTGCCTGACTTACCGAGATTTTATGACTGTTTTTGAACACAAACTTTTAAAAGAAAAATTTCATCTCGGCGGATATTTATTTTGGATCGGCTGGATTATCTCCTCATTTTACTTTTTGATTATGCCGAAACAAAGTGCTGATAAATAAAATGCCTGTGTGCCGATTTAAATAAAATAATTATAATCAGCACATTAGCATATTGTCTCTTTGTGATATTATTTTTTATTTGCAGTGATATTCACCTGTAAATCAACAATATCATTGATGATTTTGTCTTTTGTTTCGCCGTTGCTATAAGTAATTCCAAAATCCTGACGGTTGATACCGAATTTTTCTGTTCGAATAGTAATTTTTGAACCTTCTACTGTTTCGTTGGCTTTGATAGTCAAATTTTTAGATATTCCTTTAAATTCTAAATTTCCTTGTAGTTCTTTATTATATTCGTTTTCCAACGGTTTTCCGATTTCTAACTCTTTAACTCCCGTGAGGGTAAAAGTAGCTGTCGAAAACTTCTGAACATCAAGAAAATCAGTATCTTTCAAGTGATTGGCTAATTTTTGCGCCATCGTCGGATTGTCTTTCAAGTCTTCACAACGCAAAGATACCAAATCTGCCGTAAATTTTCCTGCTTCCAACTTTCCGTCTTTAACAGATAACTCGCTGACTTTTAACGAAATCAACCCATCATGAGACCCCATCGGGCTTCCTCCGCCCCAAACGATGTTGCTGCTTGCCGTATCTACCTGATAAACAATTGCATCAGCGCTTGCCTGTGCTTCGGTTTGAGCATCTGCTGCTGATTTTGCCTGTATTTTGTCTCCGCAAGAAATAACTGAAACTGAGATAATCGCTAACGAACTCAGAATTAAAAATAATTTATTCATTTTTGTGTTTATTTTTTAACTTGCACAAATATACAACTTTACCCATAACCAAAGCCAACACTTTCATAAAATATATCTATTATATGATTTGACATGTACCAAAATAATCTTAACTTGCATTAAATTTTTGAAGATTTTAAGCGTGAATAAATTACATTCTTTTTTGACGAATTATTTTCAGACCAAAAACTTTGATTTACAGCCGATTAGTAATAGCGCTTCTAATCGGAATTACTTTAGAGTGAAATTCGAAAATCAATCTTGTATTGCTGTTTTTAATGAAAATATCAAAGAAAACCGAAGTTTTTTATACTTTTCCGAAATTTTTGCAGAAAATAAAATTCACGTTCCAAAAATATTTCAAATATCTGAAAATGAGACCATTTACTTACAGGAAGATTTAGGCGATGAAAATCTGCTTCATTTTTTACAAAAATCAGGTGAAAGTCAGGAAGTTAAAAACCTTTACAAAAAAACTTTGGACGAACTGATTAGATTACAAACCATTGCCTACATTGATTTTTCTCAATGCCATGATTTTTCTGAATTTGATGAAAAAAATATATGTAATGACCTGAATTACTTTAAGTTCTATTTTTTACAACCGTTAGAAATTCCGTTTTCTGAACAAAATTTATTGACGGAATTTTCTGAAATCGCTTTGAAAATCAGCAAGATAAATCCAAAAGGTTTTATGTATCGCGATTTTCAGGCACGCAATATTTTGATTAAAAACAAAACACCTTATTTCATTGATTATCAAGGAGGAATGAAAGGAAATTTAGTTTACGATTTGATTTCTCTACTGTGGCAGGCAAAAGCACAGTTGTCCAATGATTTCAAAAACGAAATGAAATCGCATTATTTCTCGCAACTCAAACAAAAAGTGAAAGTTACAGATGAAGAAATGGAAGAATCCTATCAATACTGCCTGATGATACGTCTGCTTCAAGTACTTGGAGCTTACGGTTTTAGAGGAATTTTACAACGAAAAACACATTTTCTCGAAAGTATTCCCTCAGGAATTTTAAATTTAAAATCCTTATCGGAAACATGCAAAATTTTATCAAGATACACTGATTTAAATCAAGTTATAAATAAATTAACCGAACCGGAAACACAAAACAAACTTCAAAAATTGACCCATTCATGAGCGAAAAATTACAAATTACCATACAAAGTTTCTCATACAGAAAAGGTTACCCAAAAGACCTGACAGGCAACGGCGGCGGATTCGTCTTCGATTGTCGTGGAATCTTAAATCCTTATCGTTTCGGAAATTTGCGGTTTTTGACCGGAAAAGACCCCGAAATTGCCAATTTTTTCACTGAAAACACTCAAATGCCTCAATTTTTGGAATGGGTGCAAAAACTCATCGACATTACCGTTTCCAAATATTTGGACAGAGAATTTTCGCATCTGCAAATCAATTTCGGATGTACTGGCGGACAACACCGCTCAGTTTATTCCGCTGAACAGACTGCAAAATATATCCAAGAAAAATATCCACATACAGAGGTGGCTATCAACCATTTAAACTCCAAAAATTGGGAGATGAATTAAAAAAACAAATTATGTCTAATCAATAAAATGCAATCCATATTAAAAAGGACAAACATGCAAGATTTCATCAAAGAATACCTCCAATCCATCTCCGCCCTTTATTCTCAGGGCATCACCACCGAACATTCGTTTCGTGGGGCATTGGAAACTTTGCTCAAAAACATGACCGATTTTGTGGTTGTGAACGAAGCGCAACATATCGCCTGCGGCGCTCCCGACCTCACGCTTTTGAAAAACAATACCCCTATCGGCTACGTGGAGGCAAAAGATATTGGCAAAAATCTGAACTCAAAAGACTATAAAAATCAATTCGACCGATACAAAAAAGCGCTTGATAATCTGATTATAACCGATTATTTGACTTTTCAATATTTTAAAGGCAATGAATCTATTACGGAAGTGAAAATCGGCGAAATCACTAACAAGGGGATTCATCCCCTTGCCGAAAATTTCAACAAGTTTGTTGAAATGATGAATGACTTTTCGGCTTACAATGGCAAGGCAATCAAAGATTCCAAAAAATTGGCGGAGTTTATGGCTGCAAAAACGCAACTTTTGGCAGAAGTAATTGAAAAAAACATTTCGGACAGCGATGAAAACAATTCATTACATCAACAATTAAAAGGTTTTCGCGAAGTTTTG
>JAITOO010000204.1 GCA_031289875.1 Flavobacteriaceae bacterium | reverse complement strand
CATGGGCAAATAATATTTTTTGAACTTCAAAAGTAGGGAATTTTTCAAAATTTACTTTGAAAAAACAAAAAAAGCGAGTTTTTCCTTATCTGCTTATTAAATTTAAACGACTGCCAAATGTTTTACCTACCGGCTGAAAGCCAAAATTTTCATAACCGCACTAATTCCCCTCTTTTGGAGGGGGTAGGGGGTGGTTGCCGCAAATCAACCACCCCGTGCAGACAAAATAAACACTTACAGGCAAAGCAACAAGGGGATTAATCCCCTTGTTAATGCAAGCCGTTAAACAGGGCTTCACCATTAGTAACGTCGATGGAATTTATAGCAAAACTCATCAAGATATTTTTTAAGAACTCAGGCTTAAAATCATGAAACTTCTTCGTCAATATATTCCGCTTGTATCGCTGCCGTAAATGCTGTCGGTGCTGTCTTCCGACGAGTTGTTGTTTTGTTTTTTGCTTTTTTTGTCCTCCGGCAACTTGCTGAATCGGTAGGTGAAAGAAAGTGTGAATTGGCGCGGGCGAAACTGCATTTCCTCGTAGCGGTAAAAATCGTTGCCGTCGTTGTCTGTTCCATGGGTTTTCGTCTTCCGCGTTCCCGAGTTGAGAATGTCCCGCACGTTGAAAAGTACCGTTCCCTGACCGTTCAAGACGTCTTTGCTGAGTCCCAAATTCAGCATGAGCATTCCGTTGGAAGAATTTTGTCCGTTTGCCATGGCACCTCTATAAAAGCCTTGAACCTGAGCGCTGATGCTCTGAGGCAGTTTAAACGTCATGTTGAGGCGCGTATTCCACGAAAAATCGCTTTTGTCGAAAATATCTTTTTCGTATTGTCCAACAGTTTTATAACTGAAAAAATTAAATTCTCCGAACATTCTCCACCATTTGAACGGGTTGAAAGTATAGGACAAACTTCCTCCGAAACGGTCTTGATAGCCGACATTTACAGGCATTGTAGAATAATTGCCCAATGAATCTACGGAAGTGTACATTTGGATTACATCATGCGTTCTTTGATAATAAACGGACGGCGTGATGCCCCAATTTCTTTTTTGGAGATTGTAACCTAATTCGTAAGAGTCCGTATAATTCGGCATTATGTTAGAATTTCCTCTAAAAGTATTTCTGTCGTCGGAATAATTGAAAATAGGAATCAGCATTCTTCCTCTCGGACGGTCGATTCTTCGGCTATAGCTGAATTGCAGTTGGCTTTGTTTCGTGAGGTTATAGCCCAAATGCAGGGTCGGGAATAAATCTGTATAGGTTTTGTTGTAAGAAGATGATATTCCGCCTGTTGCATTTACTTTCGTATAAGTAGTTTCTTCCCTCAATCCTGCCAAGAAAGAAAAGTTGCCGAAAGTGTTGCCATACTGAGCATAAGCCGCTAAAACAGAAGATTCGTAATCGGTAACTCCCGTGAAATCGTAAAGATTTTCCCAGTCATCGGTAGCGGAATTGAAGGCATCTACCACAAAATTGCTTTTGATTTTGCTGTAATCCGCTCTTGCGCCCGCCTCGAACTGAGAACCTTCCTTGAAAGGCAAAACATAGTCGGCTTTCATCGTAAAACTGTTTTGGGTATTGTCTCCAACTGTTCGCTGTATTCCTTTGTCAGTGTCAAAAATATTTGAATTGGAATCGTCAGTGGAATAATTATAGTTGCCGTCAAGAGTGAAAGTATTCCCTTCTTTGGCAAATTTGTGGGTGTAAGTCATATTGCCGTCAAAACCGTGATTGCTGCTGTGCTGGTTTTCATCTCTCAATGTGAAAATCGGGTCAGGATTTGCATCGGAAAGGAAACTGCCCGTATGGTTCGGGTCTTCCCAATAATAGATAAAATCGTTGTAACTTTTTGTGTTGTCGGAATTTCCCCGATTGGTTCTGAATCCTATGGAAGTCGTCAGACTGTTTTGAGTGTCAAAATCGAAGTTGAAACCGGTGTTTCCGTTGAAACCATAGCGTTCTCTTTCCGATTCTCCTTTTTGAATGGAATGTCTTGCAATTCCGCTTGGAGCAGCAGCGTTGTAGCGGGTATCGTCAGTGTTGTTTTTCCCTTTGTTTTTGGAATATCGGAAGCCTGCATTGGCAAACCAGCTCCAATTTCCTTTTCCGTAGCCGAGACTTACGCTTGCGCCGTAGCTCTGCGGAATGCCCGCTTGCAACTGAACGCTTCCCGTGATGCCTCTTTTCTGCGTTTTTTTGGTAACAATATTGATAATTCCCGCAGTTCCCGAAGCCTCATATCGGGCAGACGCATTGGTAATCACCTCAATACGTTCCACTTGGTCGGCAGGAATCATTTTCAGGGCATCGCCCGTGTCGGTAATTCCAAGCATGGCGGAGGGTTTGCCGTCAATGAGGATTTTTACGTTGCTGTTTCCACGCAGATTAACTGTTCCGTCCACATCCACGCTGACGGACGGCACGTTTGCCAACACATCAGAGAGGCTTCCTGTACGGGCAGTTAAATCCTGAGCTACATCATATACTTTTTTGTCGAGTTCAACTTTATAAATAGGTTTAGTTCCTTGAACAACAATGCCTTCCAATTCTTTTTCTTTCATCGCAGGGATTAACACAACAGTGATTCCTTTGGTGTTTTCCGAAAAACTTCTGATATCGTAGAAAGTTTCAAATCCCGCTTGGTCAACGGTTACATTATAGTCGCCGGAGGCAACCTCTATGCTGAACTTTCCGCTTTCGTCGGTCATGCCTCCAAAGACAATTTTACTGTCTGCCGCCGAAGTCATGCTGACGCTGGCGTAGGGAACGGGCTGCCTGTCGGAGTTGTTTGTTACTGTGCCTTCCACTTTGACGGTGGTCTGCGAGAAAGCTGAAATTGAACTCAATAAAAACAAGGCAGGAATAATCTGCCGTAATTTTTTTAAAAGAAGTTTACTCATTATTGTTCTGTTTATTTTTTAATCTTTTTAACAGACAAAATTACTGTGAAAAAGTTTAATTTCAGGTTTTTTTTAATATTTAATTTTT
>JAITOO010000140.1 GCA_031289875.1 Flavobacteriaceae bacterium | reverse complement strand
CAGACTCCTCCCTTGCAGGAGTACGGCACGTCGAAACCCTTTTCCAGCAAGGCTTCCAGCAAAGAACTGCCGTTGTTTTTCCACGTAAACGTATGATTTTCATCTTCATAAGTAAAGGTTACTTCCACCTCTTTCACAACTGACTTTTCTTTCTCGTCATTTTGAAAAATTTGGTCAATCGGTTCGTATAACTCATAGTGAATGTGTTTTTTAGGTATTCCGTTATGGTACACGGCATTGGCGAGATTGACAATCATTTCCTTAGGTCCGCAAATCAAAACTTCATCTACCTCGTCCCAATCAACAATCTGATTGATAATAAGTTCCACCTTATGTTCATTGAGCAGCCCTTCAAAAAAATTGTCGTCTGTTTCCTGCTCGGAGTAGAAATTATACAAATGAAAATTTTGCGGATATTTTTGTCTAAATTCCTCTAATTCCGCTTTAAACATCACATCGTTTTCATCAGCATTGCCGTAAAAAAGATAGAAATTAACGTCTTTTTCTTTGTGCAGCGTGTCTTTGAGAATGCTCATAACGGGAGTGATGCCGCTTCCCGCCGAAAAGGCGGCGAGTGTTCGTTTTTCATTCGGGCGAGACGGAATGCCGAAATTTCCCAACGGTGCGGAAACCGGAAGTTTATCTCCTATTTTTACATTTTCCTGCACATATTTGGACACAAAGGGTCGGGCAGTTTCCTTGACGGCAATGGAAAGAAAACCCTCGTGAGGAGCAGTACAGACAGAATATTCCCGCACTACGGGCGTATTGTCAATTTCGAACTTGAAACTCAGAAACTGCCCCGCTTTCCATGTGAAAATATTTTTCAATTCCGCAGGAATCGAAAAATCAATTTTTGTGCTTTTTGCTGTTAATTTTTGTATATTTTGTACTGTTAATGAGTAAAATTCCATGATTTTTTGAGTAATTCGGTAAAGTTAATAATTTTGAATAAAAGCATCGTGAAAAAACATGAAATCACGTAAACTTCTGCATATCAATCAGTTTCTTATACATTCCGTCTTTTTCCAGCAGTTCCGTATGTGTTCCTTGCTCTATAACCTTTCCGCGTTCCATCACCACAATCAAATCAGAATTGACAATCGTCGAGAGGCGGTGGGCAATGACCAGCGACGTGCGGTTTGACATCAGATTTTCCAGCGCTTCCTGTACCAACCGCTCGCTCTGCGTGTCCAGCGCCGAAGTTGCCTCGTCCAGAATCATAATCGGAGGATTTTTCAACACGGCGCGTGCAATCGCAATCCGCTGCTTTTGTCCGCCCGAAAGTTTGCTCCCCCCTTCTCCGATGAAAGTATCGAAGCCGTTGGGCAGCTGTTCGATAAATTCCAGCGCATTTGCCACTTTGGCAGCGTTTACCACTTCGTCTTTTGACGCATTGGGATTGCTCAAACATATGTTGTTGAAAACGGTTTCATTAAACAAAACAGATTCCTGCGTAACCATTCCCATCAGTTTTCGGAAGTCTTTGAGTTTCAAATCCCTCAAATCATGTCCGTCAATAGTAATGCTCCCTCCCGAAACGTCGTAAAAACGCGCCAAAAGGTTTGCCAGCGTGGTTTTCCCGCTTCCGCTCTGTCCTACAATTGCTATGGTTTTTCCCTTCGGGACGATGAAACTCACGCTGCGTAAAATCGAATGTCCCTCTTCGTAAGCAAATTCCACGTTGTTGAAGCAAATTTCTTTTCTCAACTCGGTCAAAACCACAGGATTTTTTATTTCCTCAATCTGGACATGGCTTTCCAGCGTTTCTATCACGCGTTCGGTCGATGCCGTGCCTTTGTGCAGATTGCTGATAGAATTGGACAAGGTCTTTGACGGCTCTAACAATTGAAAGAATAAGGCTATGAAAATCAGGAAGTAAGAAGCGTCCAAACTGCCTTTTCCGTCCAAGATGAGCGAGCCTCCATACCAAGTGATGAATATCAGGGCAACAGACCCCAAAAATTCCGAAGTGGGCGAAGCTAACTCATACTTTTTCATCATATTAACGGAAAGCCTGCGCAGAATATTTACCGAATTGCGGAAACGTTGTTTTAAAGTTTCTTCGGCATTGAAAATCTTGATAATTTTCGTACCGTTCAGAGTTTCATCAATTTGGGAGAGCAGATTTCCCGTTTCGGTCAAGCCGCGCCGCGCATCTCGTTTCAGGCTTTTTCCGATAGCGGAAATGACCCAAGCCATAATCGGCAGAACCATAAGCGAAAACATGGTCAGCACAGGACTGATGTAAAACAGCGCAACCAGCGTGAAAATTATCGAAAGCGGCGTGCGCCACATTTCCATAACGGCATTAAGCAATTCTCCCTCAATCATGGAAACATCGGTGGACATTCTTGTCATGATGTCGCCTTTTTTCCGGTCGGTAAAATAGGCAACAGGAAGAGACAAAACCTTGTTATACAGCGCAGAGCGCAAGTCTCTCGAAACTCCGCACCGCAACAGAACGATGAAATATTGTGCAAAAAATCTCGCAACATTTTTCAGCAAAAACATGACAATCACAAGCAGGCACAGATACGCCAAAGTCTGCTTCTCGCCTGCCGCAGCGATGTATTCCTGAACTTTTAAGTAGAGGTCGTATGTCAGTTGGTCTGTAAAACCACGGGAAGCCTGTTCTTTCATCTGCGCAAGGGTTTCTTGCCGTTGTTCCCCTCCGCCGAAAAGCATATCCAAAACGGGTTTTATGGACACGACGGACACGGTGGCGAACAGCGAATACAGCACGTTGAACAAAATGCCCAAGAAAAAATATTTTTTATAGGGGAGTGCAAATTGTAGCAATATTTTTTTTAATGAATTCATTTCGTGTTTAGATTAATGCAAAGATAGAAATAATGCGGCAATATGCCGATGTACCCATAAGAAAATCAGCCTTGTTTTTTATGACCAGAAGCCGCTATTAAAAACTTGCCTGCAAGCCGATATGTACTTTGGAATCAGAAAAATCCATCGGTTTGTCGGGGTATTTTCCGACGGCATAATTAATGGAAAAAAATCCGAACCGCGTCAAAAAACTAATGCCCAGCCCGCTTCCCCAAAGAACGGAGCTTATGCGTTCATTTTTATTGTTAATCCACGCAGTATCAACGAAAAGGCTGAGGTACATCTCGTCAAGAGGAGCATAGCGGTATTCCAAACTCCCGACGGCGAAAGCGTTGGCGTAAACCGACTGCTCATTGAACCCGCGCAGTGTCCGCAATCCGCCGATACGAAACAACTCATTGACTGTCAGCGTATCCGAGAGCAGAGCAGAGGCTGATATTCTTGGTTTCAAATAATGATGCTCGGCAAGGCAAACCAATTTTTCAATCTGTGCAGAAACTTGATACTGAGTGAGATGTGTGCGATTTTCAGGCACATTTCGGAAAACTGTTCCCTGCACGGCAAGCAAATTTTTGTTTCCCAGCAATGCCTGATGGCTTTTTTCCACATATTCGTAGGTCAAGCCCAAACCTGTTTTGGTAAAATTATTTCCGCTGTTTTCGTCCAAAGCATATCGCGAATTTTCCAAAGTTCCTTCTCCTCCGATTTTTTGGTTTTCATCGTATTGGTAATAAATATGTTCGCCGAGTTTTATGGTTGCATAAGTACTGTCTTGGCGGTAGATGTTCAAATAGGTTGCCGTCCCGAATCGGGATTTAAACAAATACGGCACATCTGCCTTAATTTCAAAGTTTTGCGATTTATCGGGCGTAGCGAGCCAATTGAGGTTGATTCTCTCAAAAGAATTGAAAATATTGCCGAGCGAGAGCTGAACCTGCCCGTTGAGCCTGAATTTCCCGCCTTCATCGCTGCCGAAACCGATAATTCCATCGAAAGAACTGGCGTTCCGCTTTTTAACATAGAGATACACCGATGTGGAATCGGGAGAAAACAGCACCTGCGAATTTTTTTCCAAGCCGAGAAAACCTGAAGCAGTCAAGCGGTTGGAAATTTCCGCAAGATGCCGGTCTTCATAGGTTTCTCCGACAAATTCATATTCCAAGCTCCGCTTGAATCCTCTCGGAATTTTGTCGTATCCATTGAAAACCAAGTTGCTGATAATTCTTTTTTGATTGAGTTGTACGGAAACCTCCGCCTTTGCGGGCAAAGTATTGAAATTCAAATCGGCAACAACTCTGTTGAAAGCGTAACCTTTTTGCAGATAATAAGCATGAATGAGGTTGGAAAGAGAATCTATATTAGAGACCGTAAACGATTCTTTTTTTTTGATAACTAATTGGGAAAGAGAATCTAACCGAACGCTGACCGTCTTGTAAAAACCGCCTTTGGTAACAAAAGCCCGAAATTCTTTGCTGCCGTCCTGCACGGAATCCAGCCGCAGCGTGTAGTATCCCTGAGTAACAAGAGAATCAAGTAACTTATTGATTTTGTTTTCGCTATACACAGCGCTGAACCATAGATGACTGCCCTCAAAAACTTTCAGAGGTTTCGGTTTTTCCTGCGCCCAAAGCCCTAAGGGAAAAAGCAGTATCCACAGCCGGAATTTCATGTTATCGTCTTTTGTTTTACAAAGATAGGCGTTTTATTTGTGGTTTGACTCGCGCCTTGTTCGAGTAACATAATTTGCACATCAAACGTTAAACCTGAAGTGCATAATGTCTCCGTCTTTGACGATGTATTCCTTTCCTTCGACGGCTAATTTTCCCGCTTCTTTAACTTTTGCTTCCGAGCCGTAGGTTATAAAATCTTCATAAGCAATAACTTCCGCACGGATAAAACCTTTCTCAAAATCGGTGTGAATAACGCCCGCCGCCTGCGGTGCAGTCCAGCCCTTTTCAATCGTCCATGCGCGCACTTCCTTTTCGCCTGCCGTGAAATAGGTTTGCAAATTCAGAAGATGGTACGCCTGTCTGATTAAGCGGTTTACGCCCGGCTCTTCCAACCCGAGTTCTTCCAGAAACAACAGCCGTTCTTCATAGGTTTCAAGGTCTGAGATGTCCGCTTCAATTTGCGCCGCCAGCACGATGACCTCTGCCTTTTCATCTTTGATGCGCTCTTTCAGTTGTTCTACATACGGATTGCCGTTTTTGGCAGATTTTTCGTCCACGTTGCAGACGTAAAGTATGGGTTTGTAAGTGAGCAACTGCAACGACGCGATGATTTCCGCTTCGGTTTCGTCGGTTTCAAACTCGCGGGCGTTTCTTCCTGTTTCCATAAAAGGTTTCAGCTTGTCTAACGCCGCAACTAAGGTTTGTTCTTCCTTGTTTCCCGCTTTGGCTGCCTTTCTGGATTTTTCTAATTTCTTGTCGATGGTCTCCAAGTCTTTGAGCTGCAACTCAATATCAATAATTTCCTTGTCCCTCACCGGCTGGATAGACCCCTCGACATGAGTAATGTTATCGTCGTCGAAACATCTCAGAACGTGAATGATAGCGTTTGTTTCACGAATATTTGCCAAAAATTTATTACCGAGACCTTCTCCCTTGCTTGCGCCTTTTACAAGTCCCGCAATATCAACGATTTCCACAACGGCGGGAAGAACTCTTTGGGGTTTGACTAATTTTTCCAGTTCGTTCAAGCGCAGGTCAGGAACGGAAACCGTGCCGATATTCGGCTCAATCGTACAAAAAGGATAGTTCGCCGACTGGGCTTTAGCATTTGAAAGACAATTAAATAAGGTTGATTTCCCTACATTGGGAAGACCGACGATGCCGCATTTCATAAACTCAAAAATTTGTGCAAAGATAGCATTTATTCAACTATGAATTGAAAATTACGAGGTATGATTTTTTAAAACCCTGCTTAACAGCAGATTTGCCGGCATGGATAGTGATTTTCAATCTCTACGCTGCTCCATTTTCAGCAGATTCTCGGCAACTGCTCGCCGACCAAGGCATGGACGACGTGCTTTCCGCCAAAAGCGCTTTCCATAATGATTTTCGATGGATGGTCGGCTGTTACGAAACCGATTTTTGCCGCAAATTGATTTTCGGATTTTAGAATTTCTAAAATTTCGCCGCCGACAGACGCATCGGCAATGCACGCAAAAACGCCTTCATTGGCAACATAAACAGGGTCAAGACCGAGCATCTCGCAGGCAGATTTTACGGAATTTTCTACCGCAATTTTTTCTTCAAACAAATCAATGCCGAGACCGATTTCCGAAACCACTTCATGTAAAATGGAAGCCAGCCCGCCGCGCGTAGCGTCGCGCAGAAAATGAATTTTTGAGCCGAATCTGTCAATTAATTTTTTGACGATGAAATTCAAATTTCGGGTATCGCTGAGAATATCGCTCTCGAACTGCAAACCTTCGCGCTCGCTCATCACCGCCATGCCGTGCGAGGCTATCGGGGCATTGATGAGAATCGTGTCGCCCGCCTTGATGTTCTGAATTTTAATATCTGCGCTCGGATTTACCACGCCGATGCCCGATGTGTTAATATAGATTTTGTCGCCTTTTCCTCGTTCCACGACTTTGGTGTCGCCCGTAACGATTTGTACGCCTGCATTTTCTGCCGTTTTTTTTATTGACAAGACAATTTTTTCAAAATCATTCATGGGAAAACCTTCTTCGATGATGAAAGCAAGCGAAAGAAATTTCGGTTCTGCGCCGCACATGGAAAGGTCGTTTACCGTGCCGTTTACCGCCAGTTCTCCAATATTTCCGCCTTTGAAAAAAATCGGAGAAATAACGTAACTGTCTGTGGAATAGGCTAATTTTCCTTGCAAATCAAGAAAAGCGCCATCGTGTTTTTGGTTTAAAATCGGATTTTCAAGATGTTTGAAAATAATATTGTTAAGGAGTTTTGCGGTTTCTTCGCCACCGCTGCCGTGTTGCAAGTTGATGATGTCGTTCATTGTAAAAATGTTAATTTTTAGGGCTAAAACTTTTTTTGAGGTGCTATTATTATGCAAAATAAATAGCTGTCAAGGACTGCCCGAAGGGCAGTATTTTCATAACCGCAGGTCATCGACCTGCGGAGAAAAGACTGCACAACAACCGCTGCCTGTAAGGCAGAACAAAACAAGCGAAAAGTCCTGCCTTTGCAGGCAGTTGTCGGAGCTGTGCATTGCCACAGGCTGCGCTGTCGCTTACCTGTGGTTATGAAAATTACGCCTTTCAGGCGAAATAGCGCCTCAAAAAAAGTTTTAGCCATTTTCATTTTTAAATAGATGCAAATTTAGCTTTTATATTATAAATACTCAGCAACAGCAAGGGGATTCATCCCCTTGTTTAGCCCAAGTCCTTTGTTATTTTTATCCCACAATTCCATATTCCTTCAATTTTACCAATATTTTCTCTTTCAGTGTGTCATGCACTGCTTTCAGTTCTTTCAGTTCCGAACCACAGAGATCGACATCGCTTAGCGCTTGTCTGATTTGCCACCAGCCGGCGTCCCAAGTTTCTATCTTAAATTTGGGCGTTCGCAATTGATTGAGATTGGCGAAATAGAATTGATAAATCTTTTTGCCTGCCTCCAGAACCGCTTGCGCTTCGGGCGATATTTCAACAGCAAGGGGATGAATCCCCTTGTCGCCACCCTTGTCAAGCCATTTTGCCATAAAGGTATCTTCCGCCGACATTAGCGAAAGAGCTATATCGTTATCCGTGATTTTCCACTGTTTCACTTCACTGACACGGAAAGGAAAAAAATGATTATGAATCTGATAAACCGTTCCTTCGTATTCCACATTTCGTAGCGCAGCCGTCTGATTGCTGTTGCTGAACAGATTCCACACCGTGCAATCGGCGATAAATTCTGCCGACGGTTCGCTCTTGGGTTTCATAAACTGGTCGCGGTCATTGAGCCATGTGGCTTTGGGAATACGTCTTGCGGCATGAACTATCATGGACTGTTCAAAGTTTTCGGGTGTAACAGATAAAGCGCCTGCACTGACATAAGTACCCGATAGAAATGCAGTGTAGTTCTGATGTTGCATATCATTTCCTGCACACATCAAAGAAGCCAAAAAACCTTCTGAAATTCTGTCCCTGCGGTCTTTATTACCTGCTTTTACATCTATTGCCGAACCAAAAGGCGGGAATTTGATTGTTGCCGAAGGACGGTTTATCCATTTACTGAGAAATTTATTTTTGTTTTCCGAAGAAACAGATTTAGTGCCGACTTTCTCAACCTGTTCGTTGAAAATATCCAATTCTATATTTTGTTCGTCAAGTTTCTTTCCTGTATTTATGTTCCATACTAACATTCCAACGGGGAAAGCATTATTTTTCTTTGTGCCATCAAAATTAGCGGAGGAAAATACAAAACCACGTTCAAAGCCAAAATTGAAAACATTATCCCTGAATTTCTGGTCATTATTGGCATTTATATATTTTAGTGTTGAAAATAATCCCAAATGCGTTTCTTTATCTTTGAACTCAAATTTGACACGGTACAAAAACTGCGAAAACAATTCCCGCGAAACTTCACCCAAATTGGCATGATGCATTATTTTCCGAACCTGAGTTTCCGATACTCCTTTTTTGCTGTCGCCATGATTCGTTCCTGCCTTTTGTGCCGTCGCAAACGGCGGATTAATCAAGATAATCCATTTGATATTTGGATTAGCCAAATCATGGCGGAGTTTTTCGGGCAGTTTCCATGTCAGCTCAAAGTTAAACCCTGTTTTATCAACAAAAACATTTTCTATATCATCGTTCA
>JAITOO010000068.1 GCA_031289875.1 Flavobacteriaceae bacterium | reverse complement strand
CCCTGTGTTAAAAAATTTAACACAGGGTTTTTTTTCTCATCACGAATCAGCAATTTCAAAATCTTTTATAATCCTTTTCCACAAAAGGAATTTCAGGATTTGCAATTTCTTGGATAATTTCCGTTACGTTTTTAAATAACTCCGGCATTTGCGGAAGGTCAAAAATTTCGTTTTTTTCATATTTCAGCGGTTCCATTCCCCTGAACGGTTTCTTGAAATTCCAAATGCCCGTCATGACCCTATCTGCCTGATTTTCATTTAATACCATGTAAGCATAAAACACTAATTGAATGAAAAATTTAAAATCCTTACTTTCCTGCAAAGGACTTTTCGGTGGAGGAAAATTCAGCGTGCCGACGGTGGAAGTTTTGTAGTCAATGACTCGGTCGATGCCGTTGAAAACGTCCCAGCGGTCGATGAAACCTTTAAGTCTCACATTTCCAATATTTTCTATAACGACAGACGATTCGATTTCCCGTTCGATGTCTCTCAAAAAAATTTCATTTCCGCCTTTAATGTCTTCTAAATCTCGGCGGATAATTTTTTCGACCGTTTTTTCTGCCAGCAGTTTTTGCAAATAATTTTGTCCTTGTTTAAACAGTTCGGAATTTAGATTTTTTTTAATATAGTCCTCTAAATGAGAGGGATAGCTTTTCAGCAGTTCTTTCAGTTTTTTTTCTGAAAGAACGGAATTTTTTAACGGCTGATACAGGGCTTCCAGCGTATGATGAATGAGATTTCCGTAGTTCAACAGCGAAATTTCCTCTTCGATGTCCTGCTGCATTTTAAAACCTATAACTCTCTGAAAATAAAAACCTATCGGGTTGTAATGATAGTTAGTCAAGTGTGTCGGCGAGATTTTTCCTGCCAGCCAGCGGTGAATTTCCTTCATGACGGCGGGCGTTTTTTCTATCGTAAAATCCTGCTGTTTTTGTATCTGTCCTGAAAAATAAGCAATGCGCTCGTTCACAGGATGTTGGCTCTCGAACTCTAATTGACTGATAAACCGACTTTTTTCGCCGGAATGAAGTCCTTCGGTGAAGTTGTTGTAAATCAGCTGGATATTTTCAGCATGTTGCAACAAACGGTAAAAATGATAGGCATAGACGGCATCGTTTTCTAAAAAAGTGTTGATTTCAAAATTTTTTTTCACGTCAAACGGCACAAAAGAATTTTCGTTTCGTCCCACAGGGATAGTTCCTTCATTGACACTCAACATAATAACATTTTTGAACGACAGCAAACGCGTTTCGAGAAGTCCCAAAATCTGTAACCCTTCCAGAGGTTCGCCGATAAAAGAAATCCGCTCGTTGTTCAATAAATTTTGGTAGAGAACCTGCAAAAGCGAAAAACTGTTAATTTCCTTATTATCATTGAGTTGATGAATGAAAACATCAAAAAGTTCCTTGAAACTAAGCAAAGTTTCCTTCAAAATCGGTTGGGAATCGTCCGTTTGCCAAAACTTGTCAAAGCAGAGTTTTTGCAGCTTGTGGATTAAATCCGCAGGGTGGTCGTAATTTTTGAAAATAAAAAACATTTCCCATGCAGATAATTTTTCGTAAATCAAAGAATCTGTGATAAATACGATATTTTTTTCTTTAATTTCTTCGATGAATTGAGAAAGAAGAAACGCATCGGAATTTTTTGTCAAAGGATTTTCCAAAACATTGATAACATCTTGATAATAAAAGCCTTTGCTCTTATTTTTTTCTTGAAAAACGTGCAGTCTGAAAACCTGCTTGAAAAATGCCGCCAAAACAGTATTTTTCAGTAGAAAACCCATGGTAATATTCAGTTTATCAATATTTTCAGGGATACTTTCCATGACTGCGGGGAGCAGGGTTTCGTCGCACAAAACCAAAGCTGTGTTTTGCAAATCCTCTTGGGAAAGGCTTTTCAGTAGATTTCCCGCATACTTTGCCTGCGAAACTTCCTGCGAAACGCCAACGATGTTGATATTTTTAGGTTTGGAAAATTCATTGCTAATCCATTGAGGCTCTTTGTTTTGATAATACTGCCATTTTTGATATTTCCGAAAAAAGTCGCCCGCCTCTTGATTGGGATTTTTTACGTAATATTCGTCCATGTCCCAATACAAAAGGGTTTGAGCGTGCAAAGCGATGTGTTTTATCAGCCTTTCTTCTTTGGGCGTGAGGGAGTTCAATCCCGCAAATATAAAGGTCTCATCCTTAGCAAGTTTGATTTTTTCCAGATTTTCAAAAATTTCTTTTTCAATCATTCCCTTAGTTCCGAAACCTTTATTTTTCAGATGTTTAACTAATTCTTGATAGAGAATGATATTGTTCTGCCAAAATTTCACATTTTTATAAAAAAGTTTTTCTTCCGTTTCGGAATGCAGGTTTGCTCCCCAATTTTCAATCCGTTCGATAGAAGCCAGATGTTGTAAAACTTTCAAAGTGTTTTGAGCATGAATATCCATCTCGTTGAAATCGTTGAGGATAGTGGGAATCCATTTTAAAAAATCTTCCAATTTTTCGTCGGGATTCACAAATTTTTTCTGTACTTCAAAGGCTTCAAGCCAGAGCGGAACTGCCTCGATTTTCGTCAAAGACGATTGGGCAAGAAAAAAATCTTCTATTGTTATAAAAGTCGGCAAAAAACCGTTGTAACCCTTGTTTGCAAAACATTCTCTGAAAAAGATTATCGGGCGTTTATTGGGCAGAATGAGGTGGGTTTTGGAAAAATCCAATTTTTTTTGCAATAAATCTGAAACTGTTTTATCGATGAAGGACATTTTTTGATGATTAAATTATTCAATATACTGATTTGATTTTCAAAGTTAATTTATTTGAATGACAAAGCAAAAATTTATCACAGCAACAAACTGCACCCGCGAATATCGGAATTGTCCATTCTTCCCAGAATTTGGAAAGAACCGTCGGCATTTTTCCGTCCCACGTCTTGCGTAGAGATGAACGCGCAAGTGTGAAGATTCGCCAAGTCAATGATATTCACGCCTCCCGACCTGCTGTCAGAGGCATAGTTCAAAGGGTCTTCGGCGTCGCGAATCAAAATTTTCATCTGCGGCGGGCATTGATAGACGTTGTTTCCCAGCGAATACGCTTGAGAAAGCAGTTCCGTCATGCTGTACTCGGAGTAGATTTTTTCGGTCTGAAAAGCAGTTTGCAGCTCTTTAAGCAGTTCATTTTTAGTAATTTCCTTTTTTCTTCCTTTCATTCCGCCTGTTTCTATAACTATTGTATTTTCAAGATGTTGAGGGAAAACTTCCACAAAATCCAGCAGAGCGTAAGAAACGCCGAACAGTACAACTTTCCGATTTTCAGCTTCCAATTCTCTCAAAATCTGATTCAGTTCTTCAAAATTATGCAAAAAATAGCCGTTTTCTGTTTTGCCGGACTGTTTCATCAAAAAATCGACCATGTAAATCAGAGATGAATTTTGTCGTTCCAGATAGGAGGGAAGCAGTCCAAGATACACATACTGAGAGGCTTCGCCAAAAAAACGGCAGAATGAGTGCAAAATGCTTTTTTCGTATAAACGGCGGTCGGCAACGAAATGTTTGGACAAATTTGCCGAAGTTGTGCCGCTGCTTTGAAAATAAAAATCCGTCTGCAAATTTCGGTCTAAAATTTTATGCGTTTTAAAAAATTCTATCGGTAGAAAAGGAATCTGCAAATAGTGATTAACTTTTTGAATATCAATGTTTAAATAATTTACAAACTGCCGATACACAGCAATATTTTCGTATTGATAACGAAAAATCTGCAAAGCTATGCGGCTAAAATCTTCTTCGGATTGAAGGGAAAAAATGTCGTATTTGTTAAAGTATGCTTTCATAAAAACGGCACAAAATTAAAAATAAAATCGCAAAACCGACGATTTGTCATTAAAAACAAGTATGGCAGTAAAATTGACTTTGTCTTTTGACTAAAAAATTAAATATCAAAATATCATGTCAAAACACGATAGACAGCATAAAAACGACGAATTGGAAGAATTGCAGAATCAAGAAAATCAGCAGGAAACGCCTGAAATAACGACAGAAATTTCGGAAGAAGAACAATTGAAAGAACAAATAGCACAAGAAAAAGACAAATTTATCCGCCTTTTTGCGGAGTTTGACAATTATAAAAAACGAACAATCAAAGAACGTCAAGATTTGTTAAAATATTCAAACAAAGACATTTTGACCGATTTGCTTCCTGTCCTTGACGATTTCGAAAGAGCTATCAAGGAACTCGAAAAAAATAACAATAACGAAGTTTTGGAAGGCTTGAAATTAATTTATAATAAGTTGTTTAATGGATTAAAATCCAATGGATTAACCCTAATAAATACTCAAATAGGAGATGATTTCAACTTGGATTTTCACGAAGCAATAACTCAGATTCCCGCGCCCGACGAAGCCCTGAAAAACAAAATTATAGATGTTACTCAGCAGGGCTATCTGCTTCATGACAAGGTGGTTCGTTACGCCAAAGTTGTGGTAGGGAAGTAGTTAGTTAAAAACAAAAAAATTGAGAGCGTTTTTCAAAACAAAACAAAAATCTCAATTAAATATAAAAATCACGATTTCCGAAAGATTTCATCACTTAACCCAATGACATGCCAAAAAAAGATTATTACGAAATATTAGGCGTTTCCAAAAATGCAACAGACGTTGAACTGAAAAAGGCTTACCGACAGTTAGCCATAAAATATCACCCCGACAAAAATCCGGGCGACAAAGAAGCCGAAGAAAAATTCAAGGAAGCGGCAGAAGCATACGAAATTTTGAGCGACCCCAATAAACGCACGCGTTACGACCAATTCGGACACGCGGGAATGGGCGGCGCAGGCGGCGGTTTTGGCGGAGGAGGAATGAGCACGGAAGATATTTTTTCTCATTTCGGAGATATTTTCGGAAGCGCATTTGGCGGTGGTTTCAGCGGGGGATTTTCTTCGCGACCGCAGCAAGTGCAAGGTTCTAACCTCCGAATCCGTATCGCTCTGACTTTGAAAGAAATCGTGAACGGCACAGAAAAAACCGTGAAAGTAAAACGCTTCAAACTCGCTGAGGGAGCGACTTCCAAGACCTGCTCGACCTGTCATGGCACGGGGCAGACCCGCCGAGTGATGAATACGCCTTTTGGTCAAATGCAGACCCAGACCGTATGTGGTACGTGCGGAGGAACGGGCAAAGTAGCAAACCACATTCCGCCCGGAGCGAACAATCAAGGGCTGGTACGTGTGGAAGAGTCCGTCTCAATAAAAATTCCCGAGGGCGTACGCGAAGGCGTGCAACTGCAAGTACGCGGAAAAGGTAATGATGCGCCTTTCGGCGGTATTCCCGGAGATTTGATTGTGGTCATCGAAGAAATCGAAGACGAACAATTGAAACGAGAAGGAGATAATTTGCATTACGAGTTGTATGTTTCTGTTCCGGAGGCAATTATCGGAACAAAACAGGACGTTCCGACGGTGAACGGAAAAGTGCGCATTACGGTAGATGCAGGAACGCAATCAGGCAAGATATTGAGGCTCAAAGGAAAAGGGCTGCCGCAAATAAACGGTTATAATTTTGGAGATTTATTTGTTCACATCAATGTTTGGACACCTAACTTAAACAAACTCAGCAAGGAACAGAAAGAATTTTTTGAAAAAATGATTGACAATGAAAATTTTTCCCCAAAACCGACAAGTCAAGACAAGACTTTCTTTGAAAAAATGAGGGATATGTTTTCGTAAATAATTAATCGTCAGTCAGCAATCAAAAAAATGCAAATCATTAGATACTGCTTTTCGGGTATTATTTAAGGAGAGCATTCAATTAAATTTTGATAAAATTCAATTCGTTGAGTTTTCAAATGATTAATAATTAGGTATTTAGCATTATTCAATCATTCCAAAAACTCCGCCAGCCCGTCAGCGATTTTACGGTCGTTAGCAAGGCGCGGAAGTTTGTTCTGTCCGCCCAACTTTCCTTCTTTTTTCATATATTCGTTAAACCCGTTTTTTCGTACTTTTGAAATTATCAAAGTACGAAGTATCTTTCCTGAAATCAAATCGTTATAATAAGTATTGCGTTTCTGCAGAGCCCTGTCCAAATCTTGGGTAAATTTCTGAATATCAGACGGTTTTCTCTCAAATTCTATAAACCATTCGTGAAACGGCAGTCCTTCTGAGGGATTGATTTGCGGCGCAAGCGTAAATTCCTTAATTATTGCATCAGACTGATTTACAGCTTCTTCCATCGATTTTTCAACTTCTATTGAAATTACATGTTCGCCAAAAGCTGACGTGTAATGTTTCGTCCGTCCCGAAACGACGATTTTGTATGGATTTTTATTCACAAAACGCACAGTATCACCTATTTGATACGCCCACAATCCGGCATTGGTGGTCAAAATTATGGAATAATCTTTGCCCAGTTCGACCTCTTCCAGCGTTAGCCTCGTCGGGTTTGCACTATCCGTCTCTTCGGCAGGAACAAATTCATAGAAAATTCCCTGATTGACCAAAAGCAACAAATTTTCTTCTTCAAAATCATCTTGAAAAGCGATGAAACCTTCTGAAGCAGGATAGGTCTGAATGATGTCTAACTTCCTGCCAATCAGTTCGTCAATTTTTTCTTTGTACGGAGCGTAATTCACGCCGCCCGTAACTAACAGTTGCAAATTAGGAAACAGTTCTCCGACAGACTTTCCTGACTTTTCACACAGTCTTTCAAAATACATCACAAGCCACGGCGGAATCCCGCTGATTAAGGTCATGTTTTGATGTATTGTTTCTATAACTATTTGATTTACTTTATCTTCCCAATCTTCTATGCAATTGGTTTTCCAAGTCGGAAGGCGATTTTTTTGCAGATAATCAGGGACATAATGAGCAGATATTCCGGACAGTCGTCCGATTTTGATTCCGTTAATTTCCTCTAACTCAGGACTTCCCTGTAAAAAAATCATTTTTCCGTTCACAAAATCGGCATTTTTCTTTTTATGAATGTAATGAAACAGCGCAGATTTTGCTCCTTCAACCTGAAAAGGCATTGATTCTGAGGTGAGGGGAATATATTTTGTGCCTGAAGTGGTTCCCGAAGTTTTTGCCAGATACGCGGGTTTTCCCTGCCAAAGTATATTTTTTTCGCTATTTTTTATTTTTTCGATATAAGGTTTAATATTCTCATAATCAGACAACAATACGTTATTTTGAAAATCTTTTATTGATTTGATTTGAGAGAAAGAATGTTCCCTACCGAACTGCGTATTTTCGGCTTTTTTCAAAAGGTATTTCAACCATGTTTTTTGCGTTTCTATTGGGTTTTTCTTCCATTTTTCCGCCTTTAATATGTGTGCAGAAGCCCAAATTTCAGCTGCTTTTTTCTTTAAAAATTCCATATATGAGAAAGTTTTTTTATTGAACAAATGTCGTAAATTTTATTCACGAATAAAGATTTTTGATTGAAGATTTTTAGGATTCCTCATTTCCCTCATTTTCTTCTGTATGCTTTTTTGTTTTTTTGCTTCCTTCGTAAATGTCGTACTGGAAAAATCGGCATTCCAATTTACCGTTGTACAATTTGATTTTTCGGGAAGGTCGCAATCCGACTTTTTTATATGCCTCAATATCAGATGTTATGAACCATGCCAGCGTATTTTTGTACTTAGATTTCAGCGTGTCGCCAATTTGCTTGTAAAAATCTTCTTCGTCAATGGTAAGTCTCTCATCATAAGGAGGATTGAAAACTACCAGTACGGGAAACAATTCCTTTTCCGACTGAAAAAAATCTTGTTTCCGAACTTCTATAAAATCTTGTAAATCAGCAGTTTCTATATTTTTCCTTGCAGCGTTCAACGCCGTTGCGGAGGTATCGTAACCGATAATTTTTCCGTCAAATTCTCCCACTTTTTCTAATCTCGTCGCTTTAATTTTATTGAACAAATCCAAGTCAAAATTTCGCCAGTTCATAAAGCCGAAATATTTCCTATGTAACTGAGGCGGAATATTTAACGCCATCATTGCGGCTTCAATCAGCAGTGTCCCCGAACCGCACATGGGGTCAAGAAAATTGCCTCGTCCCTCCCAGTTTGCCAAACGGAGCAGTCCCGCAGCAAGTACCTCATTAATAGGCGCTTCAAAGTGAGCCTTGCGATAACCGCGCTTAAACAGCGGTTCGCCGCTGCTGTCCAGCGAAACCGTAACTTCGTCGTCACTGATGTGCAGATGAAAACGCACGTCAGGATTAGCAGTTTCTACATCCGGACGTTTGCCGAATTTTTGTCGGAAACGGTCGGCAACAGCATCTTTCATTTTCAGCATAATATATTGAGAATGAGGGAAATAATCAGAGTAAACGGTAGCGTCAATGGAGAAAGTCTGGGTGTTGAGCAAATATTTTTCCCAAGCGAAAGTCTGCATTTCCCTGTCAAAAATTCTTTCGTTTTTGGCTTGAAATGAATGAATCGGGAGCAAAATTTTTAAAGCAGTGCGCAGGGAATAGTTGGCTTTGTAGAGAAAACCCAAATCTCCCCAAAATTCTACCGCACGATTTTTAATCTCAATGTTGGCGGCTCCCAATTGTTTAAGTTCCTGAGCCAGAATATTTTCCAGCCCAAAAAAAGTTTTTGCCTGTATTCTGAAAGTTTCAGGATTGCTGTTCATAGAAATTGTTTTGGCAAAAGTAGAATTTTTCATTCAGTAATTCACAAAATAATGCCAAATAAATCCGAAAGAATCGTCATATAATCAATGTATTTGCATGTCAGCCATATAGGCGGATGCCCGTTGGTCGAAATTTTTTAGGCTTTTTAACGAAATTTTTGGTAATAAATATTTCATATTGTAAAAAACAATGTATCTTTGCTAATATATTTTTAATTGAATAGCCTATTGATAAACCTCTACATTTAAAAATCAAAAAGTTAATAACCTAAATTGTAGAGCTATGACTGCAAAAACCGATTGTGAATTAGTAAATGCTTATATCTCAGGTGGAGAATGGGCGGTAGAGGTATTGTTAAGAAGACACAGAACGAGAGTTTACAGCTATATTTATAAACGAGTAAATGATATAGAACTCGCCGAAGATTTGTTCCAAGATGTGTTTATCAAAGTTATTTTAACTCTAAAAGAAGGAAAATACAGCGAAGAAGGAAAGTTTCTCCCTTGGGTGTTGCGCATTGCCCATAACTTGATTGTTGATTATTTCAGGCTCAATAACAAGACTAAAATTATCGGAGAAACAGACAGTTACAACGAAGATTACAATATTTTTGATTTTGTACAACTCTCAGATTTGTCCATTGAAGACACTATTATTCGTGAACAAAAAATTACAGACCTCAATAAATTGATTACTTTTCTGCCCGCCGACCAGCGGGAAGTTTTAGAACTCCGTTTTTTCAAAGGATTGAGTTTCAAAGAAATATCGGAAGAAACACAAGTTGGTATCAACACAGCGCTGGGGCGAATGCGTTATGCCCTCATCAACCTGCGGAAAATGATTGAAAGCAGAAATATTGCTTTTGCTGACTGAGTTTTTAATGTGTTTAAACTTTAAATATTCGTCTGTTACAGACTGATATTATATTTCTATTTTTGCGGGTTTACTCAAAAATCCCGTACATTTGCTTAGAATTTTAATGCAATCACAATGAAAGCTAAATTACAGTTTTTATGTTTAATCGTTCCGTTTTTTATGTTCCCACAGCAAGTCGAATTAATCAATCCTCCGCATTGGTGGGCAGGAATGAAAAATCCAAATGTTGAACTTTTAGTGAAAGGAAAAAATCTCTCGCAATATCAATTTTCTTTAGATAAAACCAACGCAAAATTAATAAAGACCGACACCTTTGAAAATCCTGATTATGTTGCGCTGACATTGGATTTGTCTCAGGTGGAAAATCCCGAAAAATTAGTCATTAACTATCGCAAAAACTCAAAAAAATATCAATTTATTTATGAACTGAAAGCACGTAAAAAATCCGCAGACGGAATGAAAGGAGTCAATCCGGGCGATTTGATATACCTCCTCATGCCCGACCGCTTCGCCAACGGCAATCCTAAAAACGATGCTTTTAAGGACATGCTGGAAAACGTCGTGGACAGAGACAGCATCGTGGGGAGGCACGGAGGAGACCTTCAAGGCGTTATTGATAAATTGCAGTATATCAGAGATTTGGGAATGACAGCGACTTGGCTCAACCCTGTCGAAGAAAACAATCAAAAGTTTCAATCGTATCACGGCTACGGATTTACGAATAATTACTTGATAGATAAAAGATTAGGAACTTCCGAAGATTATCGAAAATATGTGAACGAAAGTCATCGTCTGGGCATGAAAGTAGTGAAAGACGTAGTTTACAATCATCTGGGCATCAATCATTTTCTTTGGAAAGAAAAGCCGTCGGAAGATTGGTTTCATCTGCGCAAGCAGGAAAGTTTCCGAATGGCGACCATTATAGACCCTCATGCCTCTGAATATGACAGAGATATAGAGCAGACGGGCTGGTTTGACCCCGATACTCTCCCTGACTTGAATCAGTCAAATCCTCATGTAGCTAACTATCTGAAAGAGTATTCTTTGTGGTGTATTGAAGAATACAATTTGGACGCTTACCGAATTGACACTTTTGCGTACTGCAATCAGGATTTTATGTGGAGTCTGCTGAAAGAAGTTGCAGACGAATATCCGAATTTTGTCATCTTTTCTGAAATTTGGGACTCAGGAACGCCTTTGCAGGCGTATTACACGCAAAACCGCAATCCCCATCCTGAAAAAGGAACAGAAAATTTAACCAACGGCATTACCGATTTTGAAATTCAGTATCGTTTGGTTGATATGTGCAACGAAAATTTCGGCTGGAACTCCGGTTTGACACGGCTCTACTACACGCTGACAAACGATTATCTCTACAAAGACCCCAACAAAAATGTGATTTTCATTGGAAATCACGACATTGACCGTTTTTTTGGAGTTATTAAAAACGACATTCAATGTATGAAACAAGCGACCGCTATTGTTCTCACAACCAGAGGAATACCTCAATGGCTGTACGGCGACGAAATTTTGATGAACAAACTGGGACACGACGGGGTGAAACGGCAAGATTTTTCCGGCGGATGGCAAGAAGACAAAGACAACAAATTTACTCCGCAGGGGCGCACCGAGCAGGAAAACGATTTTGTCAATTATCTGAAAACCCTCGCCGACTGGCGCAAAACTTCCTCTGCAATAGCCGGTGGAAAATTGATGCAATTTGTTCCGCAAGACAATGTATATGTGTATTTTAGATATGACAACGCACAAACCATAATGATTGTCATCAACCGCAACAAATCACCGCACGCTTTGGATTTGGCGAGATTTGCGGAAAGGTTGGAAGGCAAAACGCAGGGTAAAGACGTGATTAGCCGAACGGTATATCCATTAGATAAAACGCTGAACGTTCCCGCAGACAGTTCTCTGATTTTGGAGGTGGAGTGAGAAATTTTGGAATTTATTTGTAGATTTTGTAAATGTCTTTAAATGAAACTATCTCTCAAAATTCCTTATCTTTGCACTTTATTCACGAATAATGAAAACAGGAATCCCCAAAGGTACGCGCGATTTTACCGCCGAAGAAATACAAAAACGCAGACACATCATTTCTGTTTTACAGTCCAATTTTGAAAAATTCTGTTTCCAACCGTTAGAAACACCCTCTTTTGAAAATCTGGAAACCCTCACGGGAAAATACGGAGAAGAAGGCGACCGCCTGATTTTCAAAATCTTAAATAGTGGAGATTTCCTCGAAGAAGCCCGCAAAAAAAATCCGAATTGTGCCGAGTGGACTTCCAAAAATATCACTAACTATTTGTCAGAAAGAGCGTTGCGCTACGACCTTACGGTGCCGTTTGCCCGTTTTGTAGCGATGAATTACGGAAATTTGGCATTGCCGTTCAAACGCTATCAAATTCAGCCCGTTTGGCGTGCCGACCGCCCGCAAAAAGGCAGATTCAGAGAGTTTTACCAATGTGATGCCGATGTGGTCGGGTCTCAAAGTTTATGGCATGAGGTGAACTTCGTTTTGCTCTACGATTCCGTTTTTTCCGAATTGAAAATTCCTGTCGAAATTCATCTCAATAATCGAAAACTGCTTTCTGCGATTGCCGAATATGCAGGCATTGAAAATCAGTTGATTGACTTCACCGTTGCGCTGGACAAAATAGACAAAATCGGCTTGGAAAAGGTGTTGGAAGAAATGAAATCCAAAGGAATTTCTGAAAATTCTTTGCAAAAATTAATTCCAATTATCAATCTATCCGGAAGTTTTGAAGAAAAAATTTCACAATTAAAAATTTTGTTAAACGACCTCGAAATCGGACAGAAAGGAATCTCAGAAATGGAATTTATCGCTCGAAGCATTTCTGAAATTGGGTTGCAAACGGCGCAAATCGTTTTCAATCTGACACTTGCGCGCGGCTTGGACTATTACACCGGCACGATTTATGAAATCAAAGCGAAAGGCGTAAGCATCGGTTCTATCGGCGGCGGCGGGCGCTACGACAATCTAACCGAAATTTTCGGCGTAAAACATATGTCGGGAGCGGGAATTTCATTTGGGCTGGACAGAATTTATTTGGTTATGGAAGAACTCGGACTTTTTCCTGAAAAAACACAAAAAAATAACCAAATTTTGTTTTTCAATTTCAGTGAAAAGGAAAGTTTGCAGGCGTTGAAAATCATTAAAAAACTGAGAAAAGACGGAATTTCCTGTGATTTGTACCCTGAAAATGTAAAATTACAAAAACAATTTTATTACGCAGAAAAAATTAATATTCCATACGTTGCGTTTTACGGCGAAAAAGAAATCTCATCTAATCAACTGACAATCAAAAACATTATAAGTGGAGAGCAAAAAATTTTGAAATTTGATGAGGTGAAAAGTTTTATTGAAAAATCTTTGTGAAATGATAAAAAAAGGCATGAAAAAATTCTTTTTATTGAGCAGTATGATTGTTTTGAGCATTTCTCTCTTTGCACAAAAAGGAATCACTTTCCAAGTAGAAGAACTGTCAAAACCTGAAGGGCTATTGTTAGAAATCTCATCGGAAAATATTTATAAACGCCTAATACTCAAAGATGCAGACTTGTATTTAAATCAAGTAATAAAAGACAGCATTTCGTTTCCTTTTAATGTTTTGGCAACAAGTCAAATGCCTGAATCTTTGGTTGCTTATGGTTACAATTCTTTTTTCAACGGAATGTATGCGGCATATGCAGACCATCGCCCGTTTGTGATGTCGCCCGACATAATTTGGCTGTTGATAAGTCAAGGTTTTGCAAGGCACGTAAATGCCAACCCTGAAAAAAATCGTCATTATTTTATTGATTATCAAGGAAAAACGTCATTAATTGTAAATTCTGACAAAAATTATAATAAACTTTCGGCAATAGATTGGGAAAAAACTTTTTCCGAATTTTCAGGACAAATTTCGCAAAATATTGGAAATGAACTGTCTGATGTTTTAACCTGCAATTTTTCAACTACAACCACAGTAGAAAAAACCGCTTCGGAAATTATAATAATGGAAGCGATGAAACCTTATTTTGAGTATGTTGTAATGAAAGCTGTCTGCGGCATTCCCGAAATTACGCTCGAAGGCACGCCCGAAGATTGGCAAAAAGTTCTTGAAAAAACTCAAAAACTCAAAAAATACGATTTGGATTGGTGGATTTCAGAAATTGAACCTTTGCTGCAAAATTTTGTAAATACGTCAAACGGAAATATTGACAAAGATTTTTGGCAGAATATGTTTAAATATCATTCGCAGAAAAAATACGGCGAACCAAAGATTATTGACGGCTGGATTGTGAAATTTTTCCCATATGACAAAGACGGTAAGCGGAATAATTTGAAATTTATCGAAGGAACGAACAGCCTGCCTAATGAAATTGTAAAAGTTGATTTGAATTTTATTGAAATTGAAAAAAATGGAAACACAAAAGCAACTCCGTTGGAGCTTTGGGCAGGTTTTGTTGGATTGGAACAAAACGATAAAAATTATGCCCTGCGCCCGAAAATAGGTTGGATGGTTCGGGAAAAAGATTCTGATAATGAGGGATTTAAAAAGAAAATTGAAGAAACAAACAAATCAAAACACGAAAATTTCCGCATGAGAGTAAAAGATTTTCCAACTCAATTACTTTCAGTATATTACATCAAATATATCGAAATTGATTTTCTTGATAAAATTCAAATTCCGGATGAATTTGTCAAAGTAAAAATTGATGTAATGAAATTGAACGGAAAAATTTCAGAAGAAGAAATATACCGCATTGTAAAATTATTTCCGAATACAAAAATTTACATTAATAAAAATTTGGTGGAAGAAATTAAAGATAAAGAATTTCTTGATGAACAAACAAAATAATTCATAATAGTCACTTTATTTCAAGAAGCCAACGCAGTTTCCAATATTAAGCACAATATAAATATGGCTCATTGTCGAAACTTCTAATTTATACTTTTTAATGAATACTCAATGTTACGCCTAAATAGCCCAAATGGGCTTTATTTTCATAATCGTAATTGCCAACAGCTTTCGGTTGAAACAATAACAACTCAACTGCCTGAAGGGCAGCACTTATTCGTTGTTGTACTGCAATTCCCCTCCTTTGGAGGGTGCCCGCAGGGCAGAGTGGTTTGCAAACGCATGGGAACAACCACCCCTGCCTCCAAAGGAGGGGAATTACCTTCGGTTATGAAAATTTTGGCTTTCAGCCGGTAGCTAAAACATTTAGTAGTCATTACTTTTTTATAACTTTGCAAATCAAAGGTTAAATCATTGAATTTGTAATTCGTAATGTTTAATCCGCAATTGGAATTTTATGCAAGAAAAATATATAGACGAAACCAAACAGGGCGAGGCGCTTTTAACGGAGGAAAAACAGGAAAATTCTAAAAAACTTTTCCTTGAAAGTTACGGCTGTCAAATGAATTTTTCGGACAGCGAAATCGTGGCGTCTATCCTTGTAGAAAATGGATACAACACAACTTCCGATTTTAACGAAGCAGACTTGATTTTGCTCAACACCTGCTCCATTCGAGAAAAAGCGGAGCAGACCGTTAGAAACCGATTGTCCGCATTTAAACATTTAAAAAAGAAAAATCCATCTCTGACCGTTGGCGTTTTAGGCTGTATGGCGGAAAGGCTGAAAACCAAGTTTTTGGAAGAAGAACAATTGGTCGATTTAGTCGTGGGACCTGATGCCTACCGAGATTTGCCGAATTTATTAAAGGAAACGGAAGACGGGCGAGATGCCGTGAACGTCATCCTTTCCAAAGAGGAAACTTATGCGGATATTACGCCCGTTCGGCTCGGCGGAAACGGCATAACGGCATTCGTAACCATCATGCGCGGGTGCGACAATATGTGTACTTTCTGCGTAGTGCCTTTCACGCGCGGGCGGGAACGCAGCCGAGACCCACATTCCATCATCCATGAATGCGTAGATTTATGGGAAAAGGGCTACAAGGAAATTACGCTTTTGGGGCAGAATGTGGACAGTTATCTTTGGTACGGCGGCGGGGTAAAAAAAGATTTCGATAAAGCCTCTGAAATTCAAAAACTTACAGCAATAGATTTTGCGCATTTGTTGGAACTCGCAGCGAAAGCCGTTCCGAACATGCGGATACGTTTTGCCACTTCCAACCCGCAGGATATGAGTTTGGACGTTTTCAGAATGATGGCGAAATATCCGAATATCTGCCGTTATGCCCATCTTCCCATCCAGAGCGGAAGCAATCAAATTCTCAAAGTCATGAATCGCCGGCACACGCGCGAGGAATATTTAACCCTGATAAAAGAAGCAAAGAAAATAGTCCCCGATGTAGCGTTTTCACAGGACATTATTACGGGTTTTTGCGGCGAAACGGAAGATGACCACCAAGAAACCCTTTCGCTGATGAGAGAAGTGGAGTACGACTACGGCTATATGTTTGCCTACTCGCAACGTCCCGGAACGCCCGCCGAAAAGAAAATGAAAGACGATGTTTCTCACGAAACCAAACAACGAAGGTTGCGCGAAGTGATTGATTTGCAGAACGAACTTTCCATGAAGCGCATGAAATCTTATACAGGGAAAACGCACGAGGTTTTGATTGAAGGAACATCTAAAAAGAACGAGAACCAGTGGAAAGGCAGAATTTCGCAGAACGCCGTAGTGGTTTTCGACAAAACCAAAGCCGCAAAAGCAGGAGATTTGGTACAGGTTTTTGTTTATGACTGCACACAGGGGACGTTGAGAGGGGAGATAGAAATTAAAAAACAAGAATTAAGTGATGAAAAACAAACAAGTTATAACAGATGAAAAAAAATCCCGTAGGGATTATCGCTCGGTAGAATGATAAATACTACCGTCGGCTCGGCAGTCGCGGTTGCCCGCATTGTCTTGAACCTTGATTTTATTAAGATTTGCAGGATTCTTTTGTTGATTTTTAAAATCTTGTGAAAATCTTGGTTCAGACATAAACGCAAACTTAACGGCTTGCCCTTAGAAATATAAAAAACAGTTAAAATGATTTGCAAAAAGACGCTAACCTTTTTATAAAAATTCTAAAACATGGTAAACAAGTTAATTCTCGGCGACAATCTCGAAATTCTGAAAACCATTGATAGCGAAACGATAGATTTAATCTACCTCGACCCGCCATTCTTCTCAAATCGCAATTACGAGGTGATTTGGGGCGACGAGGGCGAAGTACGCTCTTTTCAAGACCGATGGAGCGGCGGAATTGACCATTACATTGCTTGGCTCAAAGAACGAGTAGAACAAATGCACCGGATTTTGAAACCCACAGGCAGTATCTTTTTACATTGCGATTGGCACGCTAACGCTTATATTCGGGTAATGATTTTGGATAGGATTTTTGGAGGAGATAATTTCAGAAATGAGATTACATGGAAAAGAAGTGATGCAAAAGGAGATTTCGGACAGGGAGCAAAACATATAGGGCGGACAAATGATACGATATGGTTTTATTCAAAGTCTGATAATTTCTCAATAAATGCATTGTATACACCTTTAGGTGAAGATTATGTTGATAGTTTTTATAGACACATAGATGAAAATGGGAAAAGATATAAACTTGATAATATGCTTGGACCGGGAGGAGCAGCAAAAGGGAATCTATTTTATGAAGTTATGGGTGTTGGTCGTTACTGGCGTTATTCCAAAGAAAAAATGCAGCAATTAATTGCAGAAGGAAGAGTGATTCAGACAAATCCAGGAACCGTTCCAATGTATAAAAGATATTTGGACGAATCTAAAGGAGTCCCACTTACTTCAGTTTGGACAGATATTGATTTAATCAGAGGACATTCAAAAGAAAAAATCGGCTATCCCACCCAAAAACCCGAAGCCTTAATGCAACGCATTATTGAAATGGCAAGCAATGAGGGCGACATTGTTTTAGACCCTTTTGTTGGCGGCGGCACAACTGTTGCCGTTGCGGATAAACTAAATCGTAAATGGCTTGGCATTGACCAGTCGGTGCAGGCGGTAAAAATCACGGAATTAAGATTGGATAAACAAAGAGATTTGTTTAGCGAGCCGTTTACCGTTCAACTGCATAAATACGATTACGATACTTTGCGCTACAAAAACGCTTTCGAGTTTGAAAGTTGGATAGTGCAACAGTTTGGAGGCATCAGCAACACAAAGCAGCGCTGCGATTTGGGCTTGGACGGCAAAATGCCGGACAATACGCCGATACAAGTGAAACGGAGCGATAATATCGGGCGCAATGTGATAGACAATTTTCTTTCCGCCGTTCAACGTTTCGACAAAAAACTGTTTGAGGAAAATGTAGCATCTCGCAAAACAATCGGTTATATCATTGCCTTTTCGTTTGGTAAAGGAGCGGTGCAAGAAGTAGCACGTTTGAGTAATCAAGAAAATATCATTATTGAATTGGTTACGGTCGATAAAATCGTTCCGATAGCAAAGAAACCAACCATTACGGTAGAAATCAACGACCTTACCACCGTAGAGACGTTGCACGCAACGTCTCTGCAACTTGAAACAAGGGCGCATGCTCCCTTGTCAAGCAGAGAAATACAATTCGTTGCGACAGGCACAAGCGAGGCAGGCATCGAATTTTACAGTTGGGACTTCAACTACTCCCCTCCTTTGGAGGGGCAGGGGGAGGTTGAGGGGGCAGGGGGTGGTGGTTTCCACGCAGATATTATGCTCGACAAAGACGGCAAACAAACAGCCAAATTCAAGGCAGGACAACACACCATCGCCGTCAAAGTAGTGGATAATGACGGGTTGGAAAATATAGAGATTATTAAACTGAAAGTCAATGGAAAAGTGGAAAGGCAATAATTTAGAATATTATTATGCAGACAAACTACAAAAACTCGATGATATGTTGAGAAAAATTAAATAATAAAAAAACATGCAAGACTTACAAACCATAAAACAACGATTTGGAATTATCGGGAACAACGTAGGATTGACCCGCGCATTAGAAAAAGCCATGCAGGTCGCCCCGACGGACATTTCTGTTCTCGTCATCGGCGAGAGCGGCGTGGGCAAAGAATTTATCCCCAAAATCATACATACTTTGTCGCCCAGAAAACACAAACAGTATATCGCTGTGAACTGCGGCGCAATTCCCGAAGGGACAATAGATTCTGAACTTTTCGGGCATGAAAAAGGCGCTTTTACGGGAGCAGACAAAGTCCGCAAAGGATATTTTGAGGTTGCCGACGGAGGCACTATTTTCTTGGACGAAGTCGGAGAACTGCCTTTGCAGACACAGGTTCGCCTTCTTCGCGTGCTGGAAAGCGGCGAATTTATGAAAGTCGGTTCGTCAGAGGTGCAAAAAACCAATGTCCGCATTGTTGCCGCTACCAACGTCAATTTGCTGGAAGCTGTGAAAAAAGGCAAGTTTCGAGAAGATTTGTACTATCGCCTCAACACCGTGCAGATTGACATTCCGCCTCTGAGGGAAAGGAAAGATGATATTCCATTGTTATTCAGGAAGTTTGCTGTCGATTTTTCCGAAAAATATCGGATGCCTGTTATTCATGCAGACGATGCGGCGATGGCGTATATTCAAAACTATCAATGGCGTGGAAACATACGTCAGTTGCGCAATTTTGTCGAACAGATAACCGTCGTGGAAACTCGTCGAGAACTCACATTGGAGCAGGTCAAAGACTATCTGAAAGACCTTCCTGAAACGACTTCTTTGATAAATATCGGTCGAAGCGACAGCCATTCCGATTTTTCCAACGAAAGAGAAATCTTGTACAAATTTCTTTTCGACATGAAAAAAGATTTGAACGACTTGAAAACCTTGACGTTAGGTTTAATCAAAAATGCAGAATCAACAAATCTTTCACCCGACGACAAAGATTTGTTCCAGC
Organism: Flavobacteriaceae bacterium; assembly: GCA_031289875.1. Taxonomy (GTDB): domain Bacteria; phylum Bacteroidota; class Bacteroidia; order Flavobacteriales; family Weeksellaceae; genus Apibacter. The sequence continues at coordinate 3,082 of JAITOO010000068.1, read as the reverse complement.
GCGTGTATAAAAATTATGAGCCCAACAAGGAATCATCGCTGCTGTACTACTCCGACGAGCCTCGCGTGAAAAACGTCCAGAACGTTCCTGAAACTTTGGACGATTATGAATATGAAGACGTTTCAAATCAAGCAGAATCCTTATCCTTACAGGACAAAGAAGAAGAATTAATAAGAAAAGCTTTAGAAAAATACAATGGAAAACGTAAATTAGCAGCGCAGGAATTGGGAATTTCCGAGCGGACTTTGTACCGAAAAATTAAACAGTATGATATTGAAGAATAATCAGTATTTTTATAAATTCTAAAATTATATTCCGGTTTTAATGTAGGGGCAACCGCAAGGGTTTCCCCTACATATTGACAATTTGGAATGCACCCTGTTATAGGTTATTTGTTTTTTATTCGTATTTTTGTAGATAATTTAATAAAAAATAATGAATTACGATATTATAGTTATCGGCAGCGGTCCGGGAGGATATGTAACTGCAATCAGAGCGGCGCAGTTAGGTTTCAAAATCGCAGTGGTGGAACGCGAAAACTTGGGCGGCATCTGCCTCAATTGGGGCTGTATTCCTACCAAAGCCTTGATTAAGAGCGCACACGTATATGAACATATCAAACATGCAGAAGAATTTGGCTTGAACAAAGCCGAAGTCTCTTTTGAATTTAGCAATATAGTGAAAAGAAGTCGGGGAGTGGCTGAAAAAATGAATAAAGGCGTTGGATTTTTGATGAAAAAAAATAAAATCGATGTAATTTCAGGCAATGCCAAAATTGAAGCAGGTAAAAAAATCAACGTTACCGACAAAGAGGGAAAAGTAACGGAATATTCCGCACAGCACATCATCATCGCTACGGGAGCGCGTTCCCGCGTGCTGCCCAATCTTCCGCAAGACGGAAAAAAAGTTATTGGCTACCGCGAAGCGCTCACTCTCCCCGAACAGCCGAAATCTATGATTGTTGTCGGTTCGGGAGCGATAGGAATTGAATTTGCCTATTTCTATTCCACTATGGGAACGAAAGTTACGGTTGTGGAATTTATGCCGAATGTCGTTCCCATCGAAGACGAAGAAGTTTCCAAACATGTGGAAAAATCATTAAAAAAACAGGGAATTGACATCATGACCCATGCCTCCGTTGAACGCGTCGAAACCAAAGGCAAAGGGGTGAAAGCCTTTGTGAAAACGGCAAACGGCGAAATCACCTTGGAAGCAGATATTTTATTGTCCGCAGTTGGAATTACCGCCAATATCGAAAATATGGGGTTGGAAAAAGTAGGAATCGTAACGGACAAAGGTCGTGTTTTGGTCGATGATTATTACAGAACCAATGTTTCCGGCTATTATGCTATCGGAGACGTAATTCAGGGACCCGCTTTGGCGCACGTAGCTTCCTCAGAAGGAATTATTTGCGTAGAAAAAATCAAAGGTTTGGAAGTTCAGCCGCTGGACTATGGCAACATTCCGGGCTGTACTTATTGTTCGCCTGAAATTGCTTCTGTTGGTTTGACAGAGAAAAAAGCCAAGGAAGCAGGTTACGAAGTGAAAATTGGAAAATTTCCGCTTGCCGCTTCGGGAAAAGCCACAGCCAACGGAGATACCGACGGTTTCATTAAAGTAATTTATGATGCAAAATATGGCGAATTGCTGGGTTGCCATATGGTGGGAAACGGCGTTACGGATATGATTGCCGAAGCAGTAGCTATCCGAAGATTAGAATCTACTGCACATGAGGTACTTACAACTGTTCATCCACATCCGACGCTGTCTGAAGCATTTAAAGGCGCAACAGAAGATGCTTATGGTGAAGCGATTGATTTATAGTAAGTTGTGAGGCAAAATATAAAGATTATATTGGCTTCCCAATCGCCGAGGCGACAGGAATTGCTGAAAAGTTTGGGCTATGATTTTACGTCGGTCAGTCCGGATATTGACGAAAGCTATCCGCCTGAACTTAAAGCGCTGGAAATCACAGAGTTTCTGGCAAAAAAGAAATCTTTGTATTTTGGGAAAGTTGATGAAAATACCGTCGTTATCACAGCGGATACGATTGTCTGGTTAGACGGAAGAGCGTTGGAAAAGCCTAAAAATCAGGAAAATGCAAAAGAAATGCTTCGAAGTTTATCGGGAAAAACTCATCATGTATATACTTCGGTAGGATTTACGACAAGCGTTGATTTTCAGGTTTTTACTGATGTATCGGAAGTTCATTTTTCTGATTTGACGGAAGAAGAAATTGTTTATTATGTACAGAATTTCAATCCGTTAGACAAAGCGGGAGCGTACGGCATTCAAGATTGGATGGGTCTGGCAAAAATTGACCAAATCAAAGGCTCGTACTTTACGATTATGGGCTTTCCTTCTCATTTGGTTTACAGGTATTTAAGCTCTTTATGATACATTTGATTGAAAACGTTGGAGCGTTTTTTTCTGCAAGAAAAAAATTTATTCCTACAGAGTTTAAAATCCGGTATATCAATCAATTAATGGAAGTCGGATATTTTGCAATTAATATCGGAAAATTTGATTCTCAGCATTTTCAATTTTCAGATTTAGAGGAAGTTATCAAGGGAATTGAAAGGAAAAATTCAACTCGAATTTTTATAGAAACAACTGATTATCAACGCCTTGATAATATCTTGCAGAATGAAAAAATTAGTTTTACAGAAATTTCTTTTAGTTTTTTTGAAAAAATTAATTTCCCCTCTTTTCCTGAAAAAATTGTCGTGAATTTCGACGGCGAAGCCTGTTTTTCAAATCTCGAAAAATGCGGTCAAAAATCCATAAAATGGCTCAAATTTCATCAAAGAAATGTCGGTTTTTCTGAAAAATTTGTCAAACAGTTCAAAAATCAATTTCCTGAAATAAAAATTATTACAAATTTTTATAATCCTGATTTTCAATTTTTTGAAACGAATATTAAAGGTTATGCAGGCGGCATATCAACGGAAAAAATGCTGACGTATTTGGTTGCTCAAAAACAGAAAACGCAAATTCAAACGCTGGCGTTGGAATCTGCCTGCAATATGGCGAGAAAAATATTTTCCGAGTTTTGAGAAAAAGAGAAATTTTAGAAGTTGAA
>JAITOO010000038.1 GCA_031289875.1 Flavobacteriaceae bacterium | reverse complement strand
GATCGAAACGTTTGATGGTTTTAATGACAAAAGTGCCGACTACATCCAAATCATCATCCACATAAATGCTGTTATCGACTACGATTTCCCGCAATTCTTCATCATTTATTATGATATTCTTGAATGTTTTTCGCCAGAATTCCTTGTCTGAATCGTAATTATCTTCCGAATCCAGGTATTTTTTGTAAATATCGGAAGACGTAATTTTAGTCAACAGGTTCTTCATAAAATTCGAATGTTCGTCATTCCATAACGTTCCTTTCGAATTCATAAACTTTTCTATGGATTTATTGACTCTGATTTGTTCTGCCAAACGGTTGTTTGCCAAACGCATGTTAGGATTAAGCTCTTCATTTGTAGGAAGATATTTATGTTTATATAAATCCAAACGTTTTTGTTCCATATCGGTCAAAAGAACAATCAAAACAAGGAGATAGTGGTACAAATCATAAGCGTGTTGCAAACTACGCATTAATTCATTTTCTGCACTTTTCAAATCGTTGCTGTTTTTCTGATAATACGCATATACTATCTGAAGAACTTTTATACGAATAACAATACGGTTAATCATTAAAAATAACATCTTATTTTTCGGCTACAAAGGTAATGTTTTTTCGTAAATATCCCTTGCAATTCCCAAAATATTACCTAAATTTAAAATAAATGGCAAATTTATTGTAAATTCAAAAAAATATACTCATATTTGCCTTTGGTTTTAAAAGGATAAATATAAAATAATCTTTTTTTGTATATTTCAAGATGGAGAGGGACGAAAAAAATAAGAGTAAAGGTCAGGATGTTGACTATATTTTTTCTAAAACGATTACAGCAGGTAAAAGAATCTATTATCTGGATGTAAAGCAAAATCGCAAAGGTGAATTATTTCTGGTAATCACTGAAAGTAAAAAAATCATTGACGACAATGAAGATGAGACACAATCAGTTCATTTCGAAAAACATAAGATTTTTTTGTATAAAGAAGAATTCGATAAATTTGCCGACGCATTGAGTGAAACAATGCAGTATATAAAGGAAAACAATACCGTTGATTTTGTTCCGCACGACAAACCGAAAGCCGATGAAAATTCAGTTTCCGAGCTAATCAATCTGAATCTGGATTTTTGAATCAATCCTGTTAAAGCAGAATTAAGTTTTTTTTTAACGGAGGATTTACTATTTTATGTAAAAAAATAGTACCTTTGCACCGCTTTTAAAAATTCCGTGTGATGGGAGATTAGGAGCATAATCTTAATTTTGAGTAACACAAACAATTAAAAAAATGAAGACATTTCAATTAGAAGGCTCTAAAAGAGAGGGCACAGGTAAAAAAGCTGCAAAAGCTTATCGTAAAGAATCGTTAGTTCCTTGTGTATTATACGGAGGAGAGGAAGTAATTCACTTCACCGTATCTAAAGAGGCTACCCGGAAATTAATTTATACTCCGGAAATTTATATTGTCAATCTTTCTGTTGATGGAAAAAAATACGATGCTATCCTGAAAGATTCACAATACCATCCGGTAACGGACGAATTGTTACACGCCGATTTTCTTCAGATATTTGAAGATAAACCCGTAACAATCGAAATTCCGATTGTACTGGAAGGCTTAGCTGAAGGGGTGAAAGCCGGGGGTAAACTTTCGTTGGAAATGAGAAAACTGAAAGTAAAAGGTTTATACAAAAATTTCCCCGAAAAGTTGACCGTCAATGTCGAAACCTTAGGTTTAGGTAAAACCGTTCAAGTGGGTAAATTAGCTTTTGATAATCTGGAAATATTAAATGCTAAAGACGGGGTTGTTGCCGCTGTTAAATTAACGCGCGCCGCCCGTGGTCTTGCCTCGAAAGGATGAAGTATTTAGTCGTTGGCTTAGGGAATATTGGTCAGGAATATGCCGATACCCGCCACAACATAGGATTCATGGTGTTGGACGCTTTAGCAAAAGCGTCCAATGTTGTTTTTGACGTAAACAAGCGTTATGGAGCCATTGCAGAGATGAAGCTGAAAAACAAGCAATTGGTACTGGTCAAGCCGTCTACCTATATGAATCTGAGTGGAAATGCCGTTCGCTATTGGTTGCAAAAAGAAAAGATTGAGTTGGAAAATCTTTTGGTGATTGTCGATGATTTGGCGCTTCCTTTCGGCTCTTTACGATTGAAACCCAAAGGAAGTGACGCCGGTCACAACGGTCTGAAACATATTCAGGAAACGTTGGAAACGAGCAATTACAATCGCCTGCGCTTCGGCATCGGGAATGATTTCCCCTTGGGCGCACAAATTGATTTTGTGCTGAATCCTTTCACTGGAGAAGAACAAAAACAATTGCCGGAAAGAATCGAGAAAGCCGTTGCAATTATCAAAAGCTTTTGCCTGGCAGGAGTGGAAATAACAATGAATCAGTTTAATAAGAAACTATGAATTATGAACTATAAATTTTTAATTCCTAATTCCTAATTCCTAATTTTCATCATGGAGGTGCGAATCGACAAATGGATGTGGGCATGCCGGATTTTCAAAACCCGGACGATTGCCGTGGAAGCCTGTAAAAAAAACCGGGTGGAGGTGAATCATGTCCTCGCCAAACCTTCCCGGATGATTAAAGT
>JAITOO010000028.1 GCA_031289875.1 Flavobacteriaceae bacterium | reverse complement strand
AATTATTGGAAAAGAAAAAGGAATTGTACGGTTTAATACCAAAACTCCGTATGATATTGAATCTGTTGATGGCGAAACAGAATTTTTGGTATCTGAAAACCGAATAGGCTAAAACTTTTCCCAAAATTGTGCTTGCCAATAAATTGTATTAACTTTGTGCTTGATATATTTTAAACATCAGCAGATTGGGAAAAAAAATCATTCATATTATTGATTGGGACGACGACGATTCTGTTTTTGACTTCCTGCTGTTAGGCTTGCAATCAACGCTTGCCAAAGATTACAGTTTAGTTTTTGCCGTGAATACGCATTGTAAATCGACGTTTACCAGAGCAAAAGACCAAAAAATCACGGCAGACGGCGTAAATTACACTTTTTCCGTTTTCCGTTTTCACGACCAAAAAACCAAGCAAACCGTAGAATTAATCAGCAACTACTCTCATCCTAAAATCATAAAAACCAATGATTTGGATTTATTCGGCGAAGCGGAACAAGTCAAAATTCTGATACCTGAATTTCGAATGTTTAATTTCTTCATCAAATCAGCATTTCCATTAGATCAAAACTTTTGCGTAACTTTGCGTAAATTAAGTATTATAAAACAAAGTCAAGAGATTGATAATAAGAAGATAAGCAAAAATAATTTAGAAAATCTGATATTACCCAAATAATGAATATTTACAAAAAAAAGACAAAAATAGTTGCCACTATCGGACCCTCCAGCGAAAACAAGGAAACCTTGATTGATATGTTCAAAGCAGGCGTAAACGTAGTCCGCATGAATTTTTCGCACGCAGAGGAAGATGAAGTAGAGAGAAGAGTGAAATTAGTGCGGGAAATCAACGAAGAACTCGGCTTCAATGTTGCTCTGCTGGCAGATTTGCAGGGACCTAAGCTGCGCGTAGGCAAAGTGAAAGAAAACACTTACCTGTTGTCGGGCAACATCTTGACCTTCACCAACGAAGAAATCGAAGGCAACGAAGAAAAAGTCTATATGAGCTACAAAGATTTCGCCAAAGACGTGAAAGTAGGCGAAACTATTTTGCTCGACGATGGCAAGTTAATCCTTAAAGTTATAGAAACCAATCTCAAAGACGAAGTTAAAGCCAAAATAGTGCAGGGCGGCGCACTGAAATCCAAAAAAGGCGTGAATCTTCCGAATACCAATATTTCATTGCCAGCCCTTACGGAGAAAGACATTCAAGACGCTTTGCTCGCTGTCAAATACGAATTTGACTGGTTTGCCTTGTCTTTCGTCCGCCACGTTCAAGACGTTACCGACCTGAAAAATTTGATACAGGCGCATTGCAGCCATAAAATCCCAATCATTGCCAAAATTGAAAAACCCGAAGCGCTGGAAAACATCGACGGAATCATTCAAGAGGTGGACGGAATCATGGTGGCGCGCGGCGATTTGGGAATCGAAATTCCAATGGAAAAAGTTCCGCTGGTTCAAAAAGATTTGGTGGACAAATGCAAAATTGCACGTAAACCTGTCATCATCGCAACGCAGATGATGGAAAGCATGATAGACGGACTGACCCCGACCCGTGCCGAAGTGAACGACGTTGCCAATTCCGTGCTGGACGGCGCAGATGCCGTGATGCTGAGCGCAGAAACTTCCGTTGGAAACCATCCTGTGGAGGTCATTGAAACAATGTCAAAAATTATTCTCAATGTGGAAGACGATAGTCATATCAAAATTCCGCCGCATGTACCTGTCTATGAAAATGACAGATACATAACAAATGTTACCTGCTATAACGCTGCCAAAATGGTGAAACAAGTCAATGCAAAAGTAATTGTAACTCTGACAAACTCAGGCTATACGGCGTTTCAAATTTCTTCCCACCGACCGCTGGCAGACATCGTTATTTTTACGTCCAATAAACGAGTGATTACCATGCTGGGGCTGCTTTGGGGAGTAAATGCGTTCTATTACGAAGGTTTGAAAAGTACTGATGAAACTGTGGTTGAAGTGAATACTATCATCAAGGAAAAAGGCTATGTTGTAGAGGGTGATTTTGTTATTAACCTTAATGCCATGCCGTCTTTCGGAAATGGAATGACAAATACTATCCGATTGACACAAATATAATCATATTGTCCGATAAAAAATGGCAAAGCGCTGTTTAACAGGTTGCTGCGGCATACGTGAGTTTAAAAGTACAAAAAGCCCCAACCATTTTTTGATTGAGGCTCATTATATAAAAAACATGAAAAATTTATTTTGCTAATGTTGCTTTCAATGCTTGATCAATAGCGTCCAAAAAGTCTTCAGTATTCAGATAATCTTCGCGAGTCATTTTGTCTCCTTTTACCAGCAATGCCAAATCTTTGGTCATTTTTCCGCTTTCAACAATTTCAATGCAAACTTTTTCCAAAGTTTCTGCAAAGTTCACCACATCGGGCGTATTGTCAAGTTTGCCTCTGTGCATCAAGGCACGTGTCCATGCAAAAATTGAAGCTATCGGGTTGGTAGAAGTTTCCTTTCCCTGCTGGTGAAGCCTGTAATGGCGCGTTACCGTTCCGTGCGCCGCTTCGGCTTCCACCGTTTTTCCGTCGGGCGTAACCAAAACGGAGGTCATCAGTCCAAGCGAACCGAAGCCCTGCGCAACCGTGTCTGACTGCACATCGCCGTCATAATTCTTGCACGCCCAAACAAATCCGCCATTCCATTTCATGACAGAAGCCACCATATCGTCAATCAAACGGTGTTCGTAAGTAATTCCCGCCTCTTTAAATTTTGCTTTGTAGTCGTTTTCATAAATTTCCTGAAAAATATCTTTAAATCTTCCGTCATATGCCTTTAAAATCGTATTTTTTGTCGAGAGATACAACGGCCACTTTTTGCTCAGCGCCATTTGAAAAGACGAATGAGCAAAACCTCTGATAGATTCGTCCGTGTTGTACATAGACATCGCTACGCCGTCGCCTTTAAAATCATATACTTCCCAAGTTTGCGGTGTACTTCCGTCCGCCGGTGTGAAGGTCATTGCCAGCTTGCCGGTGCCTTTGATAACGGTATCGGTAGCCTTGTATTGGTCTCCGAAAGCATGGCGACCAATGACGATAGGCTGTGTCCAACCCTGCACGTAGCGCGGAACATTACGCATGATAATGGGTTCGCGGAAAACTGTTCCGTCCACGATGTTTCGGATTGTGCCGTTGGGCGATTTCCACATTTTTTTCAAGTTAAATTCTTTTACTCTCGCCTCGTCGGGAGTAATGGTAGCGCATTTCACCGCCACGTTGTATTTTTTTGCGGCTTCGGCAGAGTCAATCGTTACTTGGTCGTTGGTTTTGTCTCTGTTTTCTATGCCTAAATCGAAATATTTTAAATCAACGTCTAAATAGGGAAGAATCAATTTGTCCTTTATGAATTTCCAGATGATTCTTGTCATTTCATCTCCATCCATTTCTACAACAGGATTCAGCACTTTTATTTTTTGCATGATGTAATTTAATTTGGTTCGTGCCAAATATAAAAATTGTTATGATAGAAAACCAAATAAATGCCATGTTTTTTTATGATAATAAAATTTTTGAAAAAAATAAATCTCGGTAGTGTCAAAATTATCAACTTTTTAGACGAAAAAAAAATTTATCAACACCAAATTGTTTAAAATATTTTGGACGAAAAATTCAAAGCCCTTTTAATTATTGTATTTTTGTAAAACTAATATCCTGAATGATTACTTATGGAAATGACTAAGAAAGAAGCAATTACGAATACTTTTTCCGAAAAAACAGTGCGGGAAGAAACCTTGAAATATTTCAATGGAGATGAGCTGGCTGCCACTTCGTGGATGAAAAAATATGCCGTCAAAAATAACGATGGAGATTTTTTAGAAAAATCTCCTGAAGAAATGCACCACAGATTGGCAAAAGAATTTTCCCGAATTGAAACAAAATTTAAGCAAGAAAAGAAAAAAAACGGACTTTCCGACTATGGTAAAACCCGCAGTTTTCTGTCTGAAGACCATATTTTTTCCCTATTTGACAAATTTAAGTACGTCGTTCCACAAGGCAGCGTTATGGCAGCTTTGGGAAACAAAAACATAATAGCCTCACTGTCAAACTGCGTGGTAATTCCGCCTGTTTATGACTCTTACGGAGGAATTATGCGCACGGACGAACAATTGGCACAGCTTTTCAAGAGACGATGCGGCGTAGGTGTGGACATTTCCGGTCTCCGCCCCAAAAATTCCCACGTTTCCAACTCGGCAGGAACAACCACAGGCGCGATTTCTTTCATGAACCGATTTTCCAATACCACGCGAGAAGTTGCTCAGAACGGACGGCGCGGCGCACTGATGCTCACTATTGACATCGCCCACCCCGATGTGGAAGATTTTGTTCTCATCAAGCAGGATTTGACCAAAATCACAGGTGCGAATATTTCCGTACGCCTTTCCGATGAATTTATGCAGGCAGTAGTGGACGACACCGAATATACACACCGCTGGCCTATAGACAGCACAAATCCGGAATACAAGAAAACCGTAAAAGCCGGAGACTTATGGAATACAATTGTCGAATCTGCCCACAACACTGCCGAACCCGGATTGATTTTCTGGGACAGACAGCACAAATATTCCACTTCGTCCATATATCCTGATTTCAAGAACGATTCGACCAATCCCTGCTCCGAAATCGCCATGCAGGGAGGAGACAGTTGCCGTTTGATTGCAGTTAATCTCTATTCTTTTGTAAATAAACCCTTTACTGAAAAATCCGAATTTGATTTTGATAAATTCTATGAAATAATCTATGAATCTCAACGATTAAACGATGATTTGGTAGAACTCGAACTCGAAGCCGTAGACAGAATCCTTGCCAAAATCGAAGCCGACAAAGAACCTGATTTTATTAAACTAAGGGAAAAAGAAACTTGGGAACTGTTGCGCGATACAGGAAAAAAAGGTCGCCGTACAGGACTGGGTTTCACTGCTTTGGCAGACACAATCGCCTCTATGGGATTTGCATACAGCTCTGACGAGGCTCTGCGTTTCGTCGATGAAATGATGAAAACCAAATGCCGTGCAGAGTTTGACAGTTCTATTGACATGGCAATTGAAAGAGGACAATTCAAAGCATGGGATCCAAAATATGAAAATGATTCCGAATTTGTGCAAATGCTTCAAAAAGAACTTCCTGACATATATGATCGAATGATGAAATACGGACGGAGAAACATTTCGCTCAGCACTGTAGCGCCTACGGGAACGCTAAGCATTCTCACGCAAACTTCGTCGGGTATAGAACCTGTCTTTTCTTTGGGCTACAAACGACGCAGAAAAGTGAACGCCAACGACCCAAATGCAAATATTTCCTATGTGGACGAAACCGGCGACGCTTTTGAAGAATTTGACGTTTGGCATCATAAATTGCAAGACTGGATGAACACCACCGGCGAGACCGATGTGGACAAAAGTCCTTATGCCGGCTCTACCGCTGTTGAGATTGACTGGATTAAGCGGGTGGAAATGCAGGCAATAGTGCAGAAATATACCACGCATAGCATCAGTTCGACTATCAATTTGCCGTCAGATGTGAGCGTGGAAAAAGTCGGAGAAATCTATATTGAATCGTGGAAACAAGGTTTGAAGGGAATTACGGTGTACCGCGACGGCTCTCGTTCCGGCGTTTTGATTTCTATCGATAAAGATTCTAAAAAAGAAACAGAACTTCCTGATTCCTTAGCAATTGCCGAAGGAACTATCAGTATTACCCATGCTCCAAAACGTCCGAAAAGAATTGAAGCTGATATTATCCGTTTTCAAAATGAATATGAAAAATGGCTGGCAGTGGTCGGACTTATTGACGGAAAACCCTACGAAGTCTTCACGGGAAAAATGGAGGACGCTTTTAACTTGCCGGTGTACGTGAACAAAGGCTGGGTAGTGAAAAATCGCGACGAGGAAAAACAAAAATCCCGTTATGATTTTCAATATATTGACAAAGAAGGATATAGAGTTACAATTGAAGGATTGTCAAGGTCTTTTGACGAAGAATACTGGAACTATGCCAAACTTCTTTCAGGGATTTTACGTCACGGAATGCCTATTAATAACGTAGTCAATGTGATAAACGGTTTAAACTTGTACGATGAAAATATCAACACATGGAAAAACGGCGTTGCACGCGCTTTGAAAAAATATATTCCCGACGGCACCACTATTGATAAGGAATGCCCCAGCTGTGGCGACCCGAATGGACTGATATATGAAGAAGGCTGCCTGCACTGTAAAAGTTGCGGTTATAGCAAATGTGGATAGAATTTTAACACAAATATCTATTTTTAATCCGCCGCCGCGATGAAATCGCGGCGGCGGATTAATTATTCTGACTTTTAAATTCTTACAAACTTTCTCCCACAAACCGAGATTTTAATTCGGTTTCCTGCCATTCTTTTTCCGGATCGCTTTGGGCAGTAATTCCACCTCCGATGAAAAGCAGCGCACCATTTAGATAAAGTTTTCCGCTTCGCAGATTGACAAAATATTTTTTAAATTTCGGCGTTTCCAGTCCAATGTATCCCGTATAAAAATCGCGGTCGTAACTTTCATTTTCCAAAATGAAATCACGACTTGTTTCCAGCGGCAGCCCACAAACCGCAGGCGTTGGGTGCAAGCTCTGAATCAGCAAGGGAAGCAGGTTCTCGTCTTTCAGTCGGGCAGAAAAAGACGTAACCAAATGCTTAACATGTCCCAAATGCAAATCTTTTGCTCCGTCGGCAGTGATTTCTTCGGAAAAATTTTGAAGTTTTTCCCGAATATAATCTGTAACAAATTGTTGTTCTGTACGTTCTTTTTCGCTCCACTGAAAATTTTCATCATCGGGAAGCGTTCCTGCCAAAGACATGGTACGGAAAGTAGAATTTTCGTAAGTGCCTAATATTTCGGGAGTTGCTCCGAGCCAAACTTCTTTTTCATTCCAAAAACTCAGATGGCAAAAGGAATTGGGATATTTTTGGCACAAAAACAAAAAAGATTTTAACGGCTGAATATTCGTCTTTTCAACCCATTTTTCTCTGGAAATCACGATTTTATGCGTTTTCTTCTCCTGCAAAAATTGAACGGTTTTTTGAAGAAGTTTGAGGTAGTCGTTTTCTGAAATAGGTTGAGGGTTCTTATTGTTTTTCAATAAAATATTAAAGTTTTCCTCTAATTCGGAGGCGTTAATATTTTGAAAATTAGAGAAATAAAATTTGTATTGTTTAGAATTATCAAAAGACGTGAAAAAATATTTGTTCCCGCCGCTGTTTTCTTCATTGAGAAAAAAAATTTCCCTTTCCTTAGGCAGACGAATCAATGCAAAAGGTCTTATTTTCATTTTTACTTGTTAGTTATCAATTACTTAAAATCTTTTTTTGCGACAACACGATTGATCATCGTTACGTGGCAATTTTTAAAAGTTTCCGTTGAAGTTTCGTTAAATATTTCTATTTCAATAATTTGAGATGTATTCCCGATGTGGATAAATTTAGCCGTTGCCCGAATTTTCCCCGACTGCACCGCACGCAAATGATAACCGTTTACTTGCGTGCCGAAAACATAAAATTCTTCGGGATTGATGGACGTAATAGACAGTACCGAACCCACTGTTTCTGCGATAGATAGCGATACGCCGCCGTGCAAAAAACCCATTGGCTGGTAGAGTTTCGGACTGACTGCCAGTTCCGCCGTAAGGCTGTTTCCTGTAAAATCGGTATAAACAATACCTAAATTTTCCATGAAAGTATTTGTAGATGAGTTATTTAACTGTTGTAAAACTTCTTCGTTGCTCATTTTTATTTTTTACAAATGTAGAAAATTTTTCGTATTTTGCGGTTGAAAATAATAGTATCAATTCTGCAATGATGAACTGTACAGGCGCACTTTTCCGCCATTTTTCTGTTTTTTATGGATAGCAATTCCTTTTCCCTATTTCTGATTTCGCTGAAAAGATTTGTCAAAAAGCATTTATAAAGCTTTCCATTTTAAAGTTTTTATAATTGCAAAAATAAATCCGGTTAATTTTACGCATCAATTCAAGTATTAATGGTTTATTTTTTAATCAATTAGTCTTTTTTAATTTAAAATGATAAATTTAAATCATAAATTTGCAAAAAATTAAGGAAACAAAAAATTATGTGTGGATTTGTAGGGGTTTTTAACCTCAAAGAAAGTGCGGAACAACTTCGTCCGCAAACACTTAAAATGATAAAAAAAATTCGTCACCGCGGTCCTGATTGGTCGGGAATGTACTGCGGGACGCACAGTATTTTGGCTCACGAAAGGCTTTCCATTGTCGATGTAGCTTCGGGAGGGCAGCCGCTGTACAGCGAAGATAAAAATCTCGTGCTGGCAGTGAACGGCGAAATTTACAATCATCAGGAAATACGTAAACAATACGAAGGAAAATATAATTTTCAAACAAAATCAGACTGCGAAGTGATTTTGGCTATGTACAGAGACAAAGGAACAAAGCTATTTGATTATATTTCAGGAATTTATGCCTTTGCTCTCTATGACCGTGAAAAAGATATTTTTTTAATCGGCAGAGACCACATGGGTATCATTCCGCTCTACATGGGCTACGACAACGAAGGGCAATTTTACGTAGCAAGCGAACTCAAAGCATTGGAAGGCGTTTGCCCTGACATCAAAGAGTTTGAACCGGGGAAATATTTGTACAGCCCTGACGGCGAAATCAAAACTTGGTATCATAGAGAGTGGCAAAATTATGAAAATGTGAAAGATAATATTTCCGATGTTCAGAAATTACGCACAGGCTTGGAAGATGCCGTTCATCGTCAGTTGATGTCCGATGTTCCTTATGGAGTGCTGCTTTCTGGCGGTTTGGATTCATCGATTATTTCTGCTGTTGCCAAGAAATATGCGGCAAAAAGAGTTGAAGACGACAACGAATCCGAAGCGTGGTGGCCCCAGCTTCACTCGTTTGCCGTTGGGCTGAAAGGTGCGCCTGACCTGCTCGCAGCCAGAAAAGTCGCAGACTATATCGGGACGGTTCATCACGAGATTCATTTCACCATTGAGGAAGCGCTGGACGCTCTCAGTGATGTGATTTATCATATTGAAACATATGATGTTACAACCGTTAGAGCTTCCACGCCGATGTATCTTTTGGCGAGATACATCAAGTCGATGGGCGTAAAAATGGTACTGTCGGGCGAAGGCGCCGACGAACTTTTCGGCGGTTATCTCTATTTCCACAAAGCCCCTGATGCAAAGGCTTTTCACGAGGAGACCGTTCGCAAACTCGACAAACTTCACTTGTATGACTGCTTGCGCGCTAACAAAGCATTAATGGCTTGGGGTGTGGAAGGTCGTGTGCCGTTCCTCGACCGAGAATTTATGGATATTGCGATGACCTTGAATCCGAAAGACAAAATGTGCGGACATGGGAAAATCGAAAAACACATTTTGCGCGAAGCCTTTGAAAATTACCTTCCTAAGGAAGTGGTTTGGAGGCAGAAAGAACAGTTTTCGGACGGTGTGGGCTATTCTTGGATAGACACGCTGAAAAAGGTGGCGGACGAAAAAATTTCCGACCGGCAAATGGGATTAGCTGCCGAGCGTTTTCCCATCAATCCGCCGATGTCGAAAGAAGAATATTGGTTCAGAATGATTTTTGAAGAACATTTTCCGTCTCAGGCGGCGGCTCAGACCGTGCCTTCCGTACCTTCGGTGGCGTGCAGTTCTGCTGTAGCTTTGGAGTGGGACGAGGCTTTCAAAAACAATCCCGACCCGTCGGGGAGGGCGGTGAAAACCGTTCATAATGATGCAGTTTCATGAAAATTTCTCAGTGAATTTTTCATGTTCATTTGGACTTTATTATTTATTTAAAACCTTTACAACTTGTTTGTGAAGGTTTTTTTAGGGAATTTATGTGAGTTTTATTCTCAATTGCTATTTCCTTTTTCCTTACATTTGCGACTTAAATGTGTAAAAAATCATTATTTAAATAATAAAAAACGTATGGAAAACGAAATCGCAGCTATCGCATTGTTGATAATTATTGCCTTAATTGTCGTCCCTATCATTTTATTGGTTAAAATCAGTTCTATCAATGATCATATCAATACCATTGAGTTTCAGTTGAAAACGCTGCTTCATATATCGGCAACGAAACAGGATATAAAAGAAATTTTTGAGGCAGCGGATAAGGTTACGGATAAAACTCAGGTTACGCCGAAAACCGTTAAATTGGAAGATATTCCTCTTATTGCCCCGATTTCTTCTCCGAAAGAAACAATAAAAGAAGAAACCGTTATCGAAAAACCGTCTAATGTTGTGGAAGGGATACAACCGGAAAAAGAAAAAACGGAAATCACACCCCCTGAGTCCGTTATTCGGAGATATGCTGACATATATGAATCTAAATCAATTCATTCGGTCAAGGCGCAACCTTTCTCGGAACCGGTGCAACCGATACAAAGAAGCGTTCAACCTAAAAAAGAAGATATTCGGGAACGAAGTTTTGTTGAACGTTTGGGCGATAATTGGCTAAGCAAAGTCGGAATTATTACATTGGTATTGGGAATCGGATTTTTTGTAAAATACGCCATTGATCAAAATTGGATAAATGAAGTGAGCCGCGTGGGAATCGGACTGCTTATCGGTGGGATTATCATTGTTACGGCTAATAGATTAAAATCGAACTATCATGTATTTTCGTCAATCTTGACAGGCGGAGGTATTTCGGTGTTTTATATTACCATTACACTTGCTTTCAGAGAATATGAGTTGTTCAATCAAACGCTTGCATTTATCTTCCTGATTGCAATAACTGCATTTTCCGTTATTCTTTCACTGCTTTATGATCGCAAGGAATTGGCGATTTTTTCCTTATTGGGCGGATTTGCTTCTCCGTTGATGGTCAGTTCCGGATCGGGAAATTATATCGTTTTGTTCTCTTATATTTTGATATTAAATTCAGGTATGCTGTTTGTTTCTTTTCGAAAAAAATGGCGCATCATCGGCATTATCAGTTATGTGCTTACGCTTATTTTTTTCTTGTCATGGCTGTTGTATTCCTACAAATCGGAATTTAAGGGTGCAGCTTTATTCAGTGTTTTGTTTTTTATCCAGTTTTATTTGTTGGCGCTTATTGATCATTTCAAATCAGAAAATAAAATCTCCGCATATCAGGCTTCGTTGATATTAACGAATAATTTATTCTTGTTCAGTTCCTGTTTGTATATTTTTAACAACTATCTGTATGACATCAGAGGTATTATAACGATTTCGATGGCTGTTATCAATGCTGTGATTTTGGCTGTTTTATTTAACAAAAGTAAAATCGACCGCAACCTCATTTATCTCCTCATCGCAGTAGTTATGAGCTTTGTCAGTTTAGTCATACCGATACAATTAAACGGACATGTCATTACCATGTTTTGGGCTGCCGAAGTTGTATTGTTGCTTTGGTTGTGGCAAAAATCACGCATAAACGTATTCCGAATCGGATTTTTAATCATTCTGTTACCGGTTATCATATCCTACATCATGGATATTTACCATAATTACTCTTATGTCGAGGTTTTACCGATTGTTTTCAATCGTATCTTTATTACGGGCTTGGTGATTATCGCAAGTTTTGTTGTAAGTTTATATTTATTGGAAAAAGAAGACCGCAAAGAAATTATTAAAATTAAAAATGTTTCCTTTTGGTCGGTAGGCAGTATTATCAACGTCTTTAAATTAAGTATTGTTGTTCTTGCATTTATTGTTCCGTTTCTTGAACTCAATTATCAATTAACATTATATACCGATAATTATTCATTATATACAGACAATATTTCAAGTTTTAGAGTTGCACCTTATGCCGATATTTCAAGTTTCAGATATGTTGCATTAGCTGCTTATACCGCAATATACATAGCCGTTCTCGCAATAGTATATAAAAACCGAATCAAGACGAATAAGCTGATTTTCGGACTTTTGGTTACGACGGTTTTCTTGTATGCCTTATTTTATTCTTATTTGAGTATTAATTTGCGATTTGATATTTTCTATATGAATAGATACCCGACAGCATATTTCTTGATTCATTTTCTCGGACTGCCGGCTGTAATTACTGTCCTTTATTTTTTGATAAAGAACACAAATTCATCGTCCGACAATTTCTCGCTTTTCTGTTGGTCAATGATAACTTTATCGGTCATCATACTAAGCGTCGAAACAGACCATATGGTTATATTGTTATCGGGAAATAACGAAAATTACGACTTGTTGTTATATAATGTACATACATTCGGGTATCCCATTTTGTGGGGACTTATCGCCATGGTCTTGATGATTTGGGGGTTAAAACAAAAAGAAGTTTTGCTGCGAAAAATATCGCTGATTTTCTTCGGCATCATTATCGTTAAGTTCTATGCGTACGATGTTTGGTACATGTCTCAAGGAGGTCGAATTTTATCGTTTGTTTTATTGGGCGTTATCTTATTGTTGGTATCATTTCTCCAACAAAAGATTAAAACACTGGTAAAAGAGGATATCCCGAAAGCTGAAAATCAAGAGGATATATCAAATGAAATGCAGTCATGAAAAAATATCTGATTCTTCTCTTGTTTTGTTTAGCCGAACTTGCTTGTTTTGCCCAATCGGTGTGGAAGGCGACCATTCAACCGGTTGAAGCAAATGGTTATTATAACATCGAACTTAGCCAACAAATCATTGCTCTTTCCGAGAAAAATGAATTGTCGGATTTAACGATACTTGATGAAAAAAAACAAGAAGTTCCTTATTTTCTCCGTCCCGTCAATCCCATTCGGGAAATCAGTCATTTTGAAGCCTATGAACTGAAAGAAAACAGAGCCGAAGACAGTTTAAATATTGTTATCGTCAATAACCCGAATTCGGAGATATTGAGCCGCTTTTACATTCTCATTTCCGGAGCCGATGTAACTAAATATGTATGTATCCGAGGAAGCAATGATTTGAAAAACATGTATATCGTAAAGCAAAAAACGGGTATTTCAAATTATTCGACCGGAAACAATCACAACGAAATGCTGATAGTGGATTTTCCGCAAGGAAATTATCGGTATTATGAAATAACCTTGTCGAATAATCAAAAAAGCCCGTTGGAAGTTCTGAAAGTCGGAAAAATTCAAAATTCAGTCATTTACGAACAATTTGCGGAGATTAATTTAGGGAAATTCGTACAAAAAGACAGTTCGAACAGAAAAACATACATTCGATTTCCTGATTTATCGTATGCCTCACATATCTACAAATTAGAATTTACCGTTAAATACAAAGCTGATTATTTCCGAAATGCGCAAATATTTGACTCCAAACGAGGGAATTTGTTCAATTTTGATATTTCATCTAAACATGAAAATGTCTTTTTTACGAATAACCTCATACTATATCCCGAAAGTTTCGTCGTAATCGAAAATTATAATAATCCGCCGCCGCTTATTGATTCCATAAAAGTTTACGGACTTAAACGATATGTGTGTGCATACTTGGAAAAAGATCAAACCTATTCTTTGTTGATAGGACGAAAGGACGGCATTGCGCCCACCTATGATCTCGAATATTTTCAACATGATATTCCGGCTGATATTCCGATTATCGAAACCAAAAACTTACAATCCGTACCCGATGATAACGCCGGTCAGAATACTCTTTGGATTGAAAAACCGTTGTTCCTTTGGAGTGTGATTATCGCTGTCGGCGTACTTCTTGTTTTTGTTTGTTTGAAAATGATTCGAGACATAAAAAAAAGAACATGAGTTGAACATAAACCTTTTCATCAAAAAAATCTTAATGAAAAAAAACTTGATTTCTTTCATATTCAAAAAAGTTAAAATAATTCCGAATATTTTTATATTTGTGTAAAAATTACACCAATGAAAAAATCCATATTGCAGGAAATACAAAAATACCTCGCAGGTAATCCTGAAAAATCTGATTTAGAATACTATGTACCTTCTTTATGGTTCGACGGAGAAGAAAAATCCTACCCCATAAAGACCAACTACAACCAATTTGTTTTAGGAAAAATTTCCGAAATTTTGCTGTCTGCCGATAACAAAACCGACTATTCCAACTCCGTTTCAAGAGAAAATAGTTTGAAAACAGGCGGCGGCGGCGATTGGACTTACACCTCGTCCATTTACAATATCTTTCCCCGACTGACAACGGCTTACGACCATGACAACGACGGAAACGTGGGCAACAATGAGGAAGACACCACCCTCACCGCCGATGGGAAAATACGTGAAACAGGAACTCTTATAAAAGTTCTCGCCATGCTGCCTTACATTAAATCTCTGGGAAGCAGCGTGTTGTATTTTCTTCCTCTGACCAAAATCGGGAAAGACGGCAATCGCGGCGATTTGGGTTCTCCGTATGCCATTAAAAACCAATACGAACTGGACGAAAACTTGGCAGACCCGCTGCTTCCGTTCACAGTCGAAGAACAGTTCAAAGCCGTGATAGAAGCCGCTCACATCTTGGGAATACGCGTGGTTATGGAATTTGTGCTTCGTACCAGCTCGCTGGACGGCGACTGGGTTAAAGACAATCCTGAGTGGTTTTACTGGATTGACCGCAGCCGTGCAGAGGAATATCACAGTCCTGAATTTCCGTGGAACGAACTCGCTGAAATCAAGAAAATTCCGGACGGAGGCGGTTTTCACTACGCTCCGAACAGAGAATACAGAAGTTTGTTCAAAAAACCTCCGACGAAAGAACAGGTCTTTATCGAAAATGGAAAATTTGTCGCTAAAACCGACGAAGGCGAGTTGATAATTCCGGGAGCTTTTGCCGACTGGCCGCCTGACGATATTCAACCTGCGTGGAGCGACGTTACCTACCTGAGAATGTACAACTATCCGTATGAGGCAGAAAATAATGACTATAACTACATAGCATACAACACAATACGGCACTACGACCCTGAACTTGCCAAAGATGAAAACATCAACCGCCCATTGTGGGACAAGTTGTGCGGCGTAATTTCTTACTATCAAACCTTTGGAATTGACGGAGTTATGATGGACATGGGACATGCCGTTCCTAAAAAACTAATGCAGGAAATTATTGCCAAAGCACGCAAGTACGACCCCGATTTTGCTTTCATGGAAGAAAATTTTGAAATCGAATGGAACAGCCGAAACGCAGGCTACAACGCAACTTTGGGCTTTGAATGGCGCGTTACGGGACAGCTCGAAGGAGGTATCAAAGCCGTGATTAAAAAATCCTCTGAAAATCTGGGACTTCCCTTTTTCGGAACGCCTGAAAACCACAATACGCCGAGAGCCATGCAGCGCGGTGGCGAACTGCATTCCCGACAAATGTATGTGATTAACAGTTTCCTTCCGAACTGTATTCCGTTTATTCACAGTGGGTTTGAGCTATACGAAGACTATCCTGTAAATACAGGTCTGAACTTCACGCAGGAAGAAACCAATTTTTACAGCCATCAGCGGCTGGGCTTGTTTTTCAAAAATGCGTATCATTGGGACAGAGAATATACGATGCTTTCTTTCATTAAGAAAATCAATGAGTTGCGACAAAAATATTCCTACGAAGTGGCGAACGGAAACGAATATTCGATTTACATTCACCATCCTGAAAATATTTACGGCAAAGTGCTTGCATTTGAGCGCTTTGACCCATGGAAACAATATCGGAGCGTTTTGGTGATTGCCAACACAAATTATTGGCATTCAGAGAAATTCTATTTGAAAATCAACGGAACGTACAATAATGAGTACAAAGAATATATAACCGAAAATACTTACCATTTTGTTGACCACTGGATTTCCGCAGATTTGGAGCCGGGACAGTGCATGATTTTAGAATTGGACAAATATTTGTAGCATAAGTTCACACATGGTAAAGCGTTGGATTTATACTATCTTATGTGTTGTAATAATTTTTTCGTGTATTCCAACGAGAAGATTGGAAGGTGACGGCAATAGAGGTAATAAAGTACCCTATAAAGGATATAGATTTGCTAATAAGTCTAAATTTGATTCTTCCATATATAATAAAGTGATAGACCCTGATTATTTTTATGAGTTGATTGGTGTCTATTTGGTTGATAAACATTTTACTAAAATCAGTAGTGATAGTGGTCCATCAGTAATTCAAGTTTTGCAATTTTATCCTGACGGAAAGGTTCGAAGATTCGCTAAAACTGGTGCAAACCCCAATCCTGAAGTAGATGGTCTTAGAGGGGTAATATATAAACGGAAAAAAAAAATAAAGATTGATATTTTTGAAGGAGTGTCCGGTGGTGGTGATATGGCAATAGTAACATCCAGAGTAATGGTAGAAGGAGACAGATTGTATTTATTGGAATATCCTCCACTAATTGATTATATATTTATAATTAATTATATATTTCCCAATGAAATACCATGTGATGTATATGAAAAGAAGGAGAAGGTACCTGAAGAATGGAAAAAATATAAACCCGATTGGTAAAAATGAAAGCAATATTTCCAATACAGAACATCAAATAAATTTACATCATGGTAAAGAAAATAATATTTATTCCATTCTGCCTACTATTATCCTCTTGTTTGTTCTACTTTAATGTAAGGATGAATACATTATTAGACGATAGTACAAAGATTCCGGCAGACAAAAACTATTTTAAGAATAAGAAGTATTTTTCTGTTTCCTTATTGGACAAGATAGATACTGCTGTTATTTATAAAGAAGACTATTATTATTCTTCTAATAAAAAAGATTTTACCCCTATAGATAATAAAAAATGGTACAGTACAAATAATAGGGTAAGTATATACAAATTTTATTCTAACGGATGTATTAATCTCTTTTTCTTTAGAAATGGTTATGAAATAGAAAAAAATGATTTAAATCCCGAATACAAAGGACATAGAGGCGTTTATTATATTGATAATAAAGGGAATATAAAAATTGACAAGTTTGTCATTGTAGGATATGGTTTTGGTCCCCTGTATGATATTAATAAAAGCATAGTTAAGATCAAAGGAGATACTTTGTTGATTAAATACTTTTCTAATTTGACAAGTGTTGATGTATATGTAAAACAAAAAATCCCCAAAGAATGGCTAATTTATAAAGCAGATTGGTGAAAATGAAAGCAATATTTCCAATACAGAACACCAAATAAATTTACATCATGGTAAGATTTCTTTTATTTGCACTTTCATTGCAATCATGTATAGCTGTTACAATGAGGACACTGAATTTCTGTAGTGTGTAACATCTATTTCCGGTTTTGAATGCAAAG
>JAITOO010000001.1 GCA_031289875.1 Flavobacteriaceae bacterium | reverse complement strand
CTTTCTCTTGCGAGAATGTCATTTGCCTGTTCGTTGGTATGCAGTCCTTCAAACAACTTAGGGTCGGTAGTGGGAGCATCGTCGTATAGTCCTTTGCTTACGGCTTCGACGTAATATTTACAAAAAATAGAAATATGTTTTATTATTCAGAATATTTATTGTATCTTTGCATTGACAAAAGAGGGAAAATAGATGAGAATTATTGCACATCGCACTATTGTTGAATATGGCAGTTTATATGCCGATGCAAAAACCGCTCTTGATAATTGGTATAAAATAACAAAGGCGGCAAAATGGAAAAATTTGCAAGATATTAAACAGTCTTTTAACAGTGTGGATTATGTCGGCAATCAGCGTTATATTTTCAATATAAAGGGAAATAATTACAGGTTGGTGGGAAAAATCCTTTTTGTGCATCAAATTCTATATATCCGTTTTATAGGGACACACGAAGAGTATGATAAAATAGATTGTTCAACGATTTAAAATAAATTTTATGGCACAGATAAAAACTGAAAAACAATACAACGCCCTGCTCAAAAGAGTAGAGTACCTGCTGGAAGTAGTGAAAGAAGATACGCCAAGCAACGACCCCGATTTTATTGAATTAGACGTGCTTGCCGATTTGGTAGAAGAATACGAAATAGATCATTATCCTGTGGAAGAACCTGTTTTGGCGGATGTGATTAAACTGCGCATGTTTGAAATGGGAATTAACCAGACAAAACTTTCCGAATTGTTAGAATTAAGCCCATCAAGAGTGAGCGAATATTTGACGGGTAAAAGCGAGCCAACCCTTTCTGTGGCAAGAAATATAAGCAGAAAACTTGGCATAAACCCTTCGATAGTGCTTGGGGTTTAAGCGATTTTATTCACATAATTTTCAAAGTCCTGCCACAAATCTGAAACCCGCCGCCAAAATCATAAAATATTCTGTACTTTTGTTTGAAGAAAATTTTGCAATGGATTTATCAAAAGCGCCGGAAAATTTGGACAAAAATAGAAAATACCTTTTGGCTGTGAGCGGAGGCGTGGATAGTATGGTTTTACTATATTTATTCTCACATTACAAATTGATTTTCAGCGTAGTACATTGCAATTTTCAACTTCGAGGAAGAGAATCAGACCAAGAGGAAGAATTAGTCAAATCTGTATGCCAACGTTTTAATATCGAATTGTTTACCAAAAGATTTAATACGCTTGCCGTCAAAAAAAATCAAGAATCGACAGAAATGACCGCAAGAAATCTCCGTTATGACTATTTTCAGCAACTGCTTCTCTCCCACCCTTTTGACTATTTGGTAACGGCACATCACCTTAACGATCAAGTCGAAACTTTTTTCATCAATCTGCTTCGTGGAGCAGGATTGAAAGGTTTAAGCGGAATGCAGCCGATTAATGGTCAAATTTTGCGCCCGCTGCTTTCTTTTTTCCGCAAGGAAATTTTGAATTTTGCCCAAGAAAATTCCCTCGTCTGGCGAGAGGATTCTTCCAACCAATCAACTGATTATCTGAGAAATAAACTCCGACACAAGGTTGTTCCCGAACTGGAAAAAATCTCGCCGTCCTTTTTACGTCAGGTGGAAAAAAGCATGAAAATTCTGCGTTCTTCCTGCAATTTCATCACCAAAAAAACGGAAGAACTTCAAACGCAAATTTTGGTTTCTCAAACCGGCTCGCAAAGTATTTTTTCTCTGAAAAAACTGCAAGATACAGACTTTGTTTTGGCATATCATTTCCTCTCCCAATACGGTTTTTCGCACGAACAGGACTGCAAAAACATTCTTTCGGCGCAAACAGGAAGCATTTTCCTCTCGCCGACACACAAAATTTGGATTAATCGAGAACAGATAATAATTGAATCGGATTCAATGAATTCAAAATCATCTATTTACAAGATAATCGAGACGCTTCCGTTTGAAATTCAAGAGCCTGTAAATCTGAAAATACGGCTTTCTGAAAAATATCAAAAAAATAAAAATCATGAATTTATTGATTTTGAAAGAGTTAAATTTCCTCTCCTTCTCCGAGATTGGCAGAATGGCGATTTTTTCTTCCCGATTAACGGAAACGGAAAAAAGAAAATCAGCAAATTCCTGAAAGACGAAAAAGTTGCCAACGCTGATAAAAACAAGGTTTTAGTCTTGTGCGACAATTCAAACGCCGTTGTGTGGCTGGTGGGTTTCCGTTTGGACGACCGGTTTAAAATCTCTGAAAAAACTCAAAAGTTTATATGTCTGACTTTAAACGCTTCATGAAGATATTTAATTTTCGTTTGATTTTTACTACATTTACTGTCTAAAAAACAACAGAAAATATGGCAAATAATATTACGCTAACCATGATTAAGCCCGATGCCGTATCAAACGGATATATCGGCAAGATTCTCAACGACATCACTTCCGCCGGTTTTTCCATCGCTGCGATGAAACTCACGCAATTGACCCGAAACGATGCGGAAAATTTTTACGCCGAACACAAGGGCAAACCTTTTTTTGATGATTTGGTAGAGTTTATGATTTCGGGGGCTATCGTTGCCGCTGTCTTGAAGAAAGACAATGCCGTAGCAGATTTCCGAAAACTTATCGGAGCAACCAACCCTGAAAACGCCGAAGAGGGAACTATCCGCAAAAAATATGCTGAATCCATGTCTCGAAACGCCGTTCACGGCTCAGACAGCGACACAAGCGCCAACAGCGAAGCGCACTTTCATTTTTCAGAGAGAGAGATTTTTGGCATTGATAAATTAAGATAGACTTCAATTCTCACAACAGGACGACCTTACCGCCCGATTTGGGAAATATTGCGGTGCATAGAAAGAAGTTTGGGGTTTAAAAATTATAAATATGAATCCATCATTTGAAATAAAAGAATTAAGAAGATTCGGAAAACAAGATGAATTTAGAGATGAACCAGATTGGGAAAATCAGGTAAATATCGCTTGTCAAAATATCTCAAACGAAACTTTTGAATTTGATATTAAACAGGTTGAAGCACTTTGTTTGGCAGGCAAAAACGATGAGGCAATAAAATTATTAATAGAAAATGACTAAAAATCAATAAATTATGGCAACATTAAAAGCCCACAAAATAGAATTAGATTTTTCGTACTACGACTTGAACGGTTGTTGTGAAATAGTATATGCTCTTGAAATCAAATGGCAGGATGAACCTTTATTCAACCCTGAAATAATGAGCGATTATTACAAGGAGAATAATTTATGAAACAGGAACATCCAATTATTTACGATGATTTAATATTTAAAAATGACATGTTTTGTGTGACAAAAATATGTTTTTGGAAGGACTGTTCTCTTTGGAAAGACAGGGAAACGGGTTTGTTAAAAGTTCTTTTATCCGGTAATTCTTTTAATTACAAAGGAATATCTACGCTTGCTTTACCAAATGGAGAGCGTGCTACTAATCAGGAATTTTGGTATTTAGATGATTCGAGCGAAGAATTATTTAAAGTTGGTGTAGAAGGCAAAGGATATGGTTTTATTGATAAAAATATGCGTATGGTCGTGTCCCCTAAATATAACAGAGCACAAGCATTTCATAATGGTTTTGCTGTAGTTTCTGTTTTAAATAGTGATAATGCGAATGAAACTTATCTTTTAATTGACAAAAACGGGAAAGAATACCAAATTGACAAAAATTATAATTTTATTGGAGAAAATTCGAAAGGTCTCTATCGGGTTTCTGACTTGCGAAGTATCGGAATAACAAATAATTACATAAATCTTGCGTATTTTTCGGATTATGAAAATGATACTGGTTTTTGGGGATATATAGATACTTCGGGTAAAGAAATTATTAAGCCACAATATATTTTCGCACTTGATTTTGAAAAAGAATTAGCAATAGTTTGTAAAGGAAAATGGGTTAAAAATGAGGAAGGTAAGTATTATAGCGAAAATGAACAATGGGGAATGATAGACAAAACAGGAAGAGAAACAGTTTTGTGTAAATTTGATGAAATTCAATATTTTTCATTTAGTGAGAACTCACAATATTTAAAAGCACATTATGGTGGATGGAAAACAGGCAAATGGGGAATCATAAATTTTTCAGGCGAATGGGTCGTAGAACCAATATTTGAAGATTTGGATTATGAAATTTTTAATGATGACTGTTTTGCATTTTACAGTGTAGATAAATGGTCTGACCCTGACGATGTGCCAATGGGAATTTATAGCATATCAAAACATAGCGTAATTTTTGAGCCGCAGTTTTTTGAGGTGGATTTTTTAGAAAATGGTAATTTCAAAGTTGCTACTTTTGATAAAGAACTGAATAGAAAAGTTGAACAAATAATAGACTCTTCGGGAAAACCGTTGTTTAAGTCAATTTATACATACTTATTTCAATGTGGCGATTACTATATAACAATAATACGGAAAAACAACGAACAGCAGAAATATGGTCTGATAGATAGATTTGGAAATGAAATATTGTCAAATAATTATGGATTGGATGTGATTTCTATAACCCAAAAGTTTATTGCTTTCAAAAACGAAAACAATGAATGTGGGTTAATGAATTTTGACGGAAAAATAATTATTGAGCCAAAATATACCGCAATACGAAATATTCAAAATCTTTTTCTCGATGTGAAAATTGGAGGAAAAGCGGGATTAATTGATGAAGGTAAATATGGTTTAATTACAATAAAAGGGGAAGTAATTCTCCCCATAAAATATAAATCTATTTCAATAGAGGATGATGTAATTATCGCAAGGGAAGAATGCGGTACAACGCTTTTTAAACTTGCTGTAAAACAATAGTAATTATGAACCCTGAAAAATTTCCATATCACAGTCCCGATACCGTTTTTACGGAAAAT
>JAITOO010000184.1 GCA_031289875.1 Flavobacteriaceae bacterium | reverse complement strand
TTTCTTTCGGCTTTTATCATGAAAATCAAATTATTCTTCTACTGTTTTTCACTTAATTCCCAAGTTGGCTTTCACCTCATTGAGGATATCTTGTCCTCCCAAATAAAGCAATGCGCCGTTGGAAGAATCGAAAACGTACAGATAGCCTTTGGCTTTGGCTACGGCATTGATGCCATCTTGAGCTTTCTTGTAGATAGGCTCGTACAGTTCGGTTTGTTTTTGTTGCAATTCTTTGGCTGCGGCTTGTCTCGTATCGTCTAATGCCTGTGCGTCTTTTTGCAATTCTGCCTGTTTTGTTTGGATTTCGTTTTGCAGTTTTTGAAGCTCAGCATCAGACTTGCTTTTGTAAGCATTCATAAAAGTGTCGTATTTGGTCTTCAAAGCTTCTTCCTGTTTTTTGAGGTCGGCAGCTTTTTGGTCTGACAAAGTTTTCAGCACATCGTCTGCTTTGGTTGATTCAGGCATGGCTTGTACCAATTCCAATGAGTTGATGTGCGCCAAGTTCTGCGCATGAGACAACTGAGCAAATCCTAAAAATGCTGCTAAAAAAAATACTAATGTAATTTTCTTCATATTGATTGAATTTAATTTTAAATTATACGTTTTTATTTTTACTGTTTGTTTTTCAAATTTTATACCACTCTTTACTTTCTCTTCAATTGAGTTTTCTCCGACGGCGGCGTTCTTCTTGTTGATGGTTGTTGTTGAGAAGAAGATTTTTTGTTATCATCGTCGTCTCCTCCGACTTTCAACAGTTTGAGAACCTTATCGGTAATGTCGTATTTCGGGTCGGTGTAAACCATGACTAAACTCGACGACTTGTCAAAAATAATGCCATAACTTTCGCGTACAGCAACGGTATTGATAGCATTCCAAATCTGATCTTGGATTGGCTTTGCCAGATTGTACCTCAACGAAGTAGCCTCGCCGTCCGTCCCGAACTTCTTATCTATGAATTTTTTAATACTTTTGTCTAAACTGTCAATAGCTGACTGTTTGGTTTTCTGTTGGGCTTCGGTCAGGAGAACTTTTTCGTTCTCAAAAGCAGTTCTCAGTTGTGTCAGAGCAGACTGTTTGTTTTCAATTTCTTCCTGCCAGCGTTTAATTTCTCCATCAAGCCTTTGAGTAGCTTCCTGATACTGAGCTATTTGATTTAAAATAAGTTGAGTATCGACGTAGGCGATTTTTTGTGCATTGCCCAACCCAAAGACCATGAGAAAAATATAAATAATTATTTTTTTTATCGGTTTCATCGTATTTTTAATAATTTAAAATGATATTAAAAATTTTTGCAAAGATATAATAATTGTTTTAAAATTTAATAAAAAAATCAAAAAACACTATCATTCAGCCAATTAGATTAGAATTGTTGTCCGAGAATGAAGTGCGTTTCCCAGCCGTTGGGTTTGCCCGTGTTGATAGCAGGGTCAAATCCGTAGCCGAAATCAAATCCCAGCATTCCGAATTGAGGCATGAACACGCGGATGCCTGTACCCGCAGAGCGTTTCAGCCCAAATGGATCGAAAGATTTATTGTTGTTCCAAGCGTTTCCGCCTTCTATAAAAGCAAGTCCGTAAATCTTTGTACCTGCTCCCATGATGATGGGATAGCGCAGTTCCAACATGAGCCTTGCGTAAGAGGAACCGCCTCCGAGCGGAGTAATATCTTCTCCCGAAACGTTTCCAAAGGAAGAGGAATCTTTATAACCGCGCAGCGGAATGATTTCCCGTCCGTCAAAGCGGTTGCCGTACAAGCCGGTGCCTCCGATGTAAAATCTCTCAAACGGAGGAGCGCCCACGTTTTTGTCGTAAGCACTGAGGAAACCAAACTCTCCGCCCGCTTTCAATACTAATTTTCCAATCAATTCTTGATACCAATAGGCTTTGAATTTGACTTTGTAATATTCCAGCCATTTGAATCTTTCGTTTTCGCTTTCATTCTTATAATCTCTATTATTCAGCAACGAATAAGGCGGCGTAAACTTCAAAGACAATTCCACTTCCGAGCCTTGCGTAGGGAAAATCGGGTCAAGACCTGCGGAATATCTTCCCAAAGTAGTGTAGAAACTGAAATTGTTGCTCCTGCCATTGTTCCATGTAGTATAACTTGCTCCTGTCGTCGGGTCAATGTTGTCGGAAGCAATATTGAAAGGATAGTCTTTGAATGAATACAATTGATAGTTAATTCCGTAGGCAAGCCTGAAATAGTCGTCAGGCCAGTTCAAACGGGTGGACAGCCCAACTTGTATGCCGTAAATGTCCAAATTATTGTTTCCTGTGGCATAGTAATTATTGTAGTGCAAAAGCGTGGTATAAAAAGACACGCTGAGCGATGTCGGGCGTTTGCCCGTAATCCATGGTTCTGTGAAGGAAATGCTGTAATTTTGGTAGTAGCTTCCCGCCTGCGCTTGCAGGGAAATGCTTTGTCCGTCGCCGAGCGGAACGGGTTTCCATGCGTCTTTTTTCAAGAAATCTCTGAAAGAGAAGTTGCCGAAAGTCAGTCCCACCGTACCGATGAATCTTCCTCCTCCGTAACCGCCTTGCAGTTGTATTTGGCTTGAACCTTTTTCTTCCAAACCGTAATTGACATCAACTGTCTTGGTTTCAGGATTAGGAATGATGTCCGGCTTGATGGCGGTTGGTTCGAAATACCCCAGTTGTGCGAGTTCCATCATTGTTCTTTGCAAATCTGCTTTGGAGAAAAGATTTCCCGGTTTGGTATAGAGCGAACGTTCTATAACGTGGTCGTGGGTGCGGGTGTTGCCTGAGAAAGTTACTCTGTCCCAAGATGCCTGCTCGCCTTCGCGGATTCTCACCTCCAAATCAATAGTATCGCCGCGCACGGCTTTTTCAATCGGTACAGCCTGCGCCCAAACGTAACCATTGTTATAATAGGCGGAAGAAATGTCGTCGTTTTTGCCGTCCGAACCGCCTGTGATTTTGCTGTTGATTCCCACAGCGTCATAAGGCTCGCCTTTTCTGTAACCAATAACTCTGGAAAGCTGTTCGGTGGTGAAAGCGGAATTTCCTGTAAAAGTGATGTCTCCCAAATAGTATCTCTTTCCTTCTGAAACATTTACATCAATATCGTAGTTGTGTTCATTCGTTCTTTTGACTTCCTCGGAAACAACTTTGGCATCGCGGAAACCGTAGGATTGATAAGTTTCTACTACTTTGTTCAGGTCTTCCTGATATTTTACGGGGACGTATTTTGATTTTTTCCAGAAACGGTAAAATCTTTTGACTTTGGTATTTTTAAAGGAACGCGACCGCACTTTGGACGGCGAGAGTTCCTGTGTTCCTGTGATATTTATGGAACGGACTTTCACGCGGGGACCTTTGTCAAGGGTAACGTCCCAGTTTATTTGCGTGGAATCTTTCGGGTTTGGATACTCCTTAATAATAACTTTGGCATCTGGGAAACCTTTGCTTGTATATTGCTCATTGATGGAGTTTTGCAATTTTGATTTCAAGTCGTCCGTGATTTTGGTCTTGACTTTCAGTTTGTTTTCTTTAATGAGTTTTTCGCTTTTGGACTTGCTCATTCCTCCGAATTTTACCGTCCCCAAGTCAGGGAGCGGTTTGAGGTTAATCCTAAGATAAGCGTCTCTTCCAATCACTTGAGTCAGAAAGATTTCCACATCGGCAAAGAGTTTGGATTCCCAAAGTTTTTTCACTGCTGTGTTAATTTGCATTCCGGGAATTTCGAGGCTTTCGCCTTCGTACAGCCCTGTGTAGCGCATAATCTGTGCTCTGGAATATTTACTTGTGCCTGTTATTTTTATTTCTTTGATATTGAATGAATTATCGGAGGGTTCTTGGCTTATGGAGGTAGAATCGGCAACGGAAACTATTTCCGTGCTGTCTATCTGCGCATTGATAAAGATTTGTACCGATAACAGTAAAAGGATTGTCAATAACTTCTTCATAAATATTGTTGGGCTATATAATAATATTGTTTGTTTTTAATTGTTCACTTGTTTTACCGAATCTTCTTTCGCGTGTCTGATAATAGCGGATTGCCTTTCGAAATTCGTTCTTGTCGAAATCCGGCCACAAAACATCGGTAAAATACAGTTCTGCGTAGGCAATTTGCCAAAGTAGAAAATTGCTGATTCGGATTTCTCCGCTCGTGCGGATTAGCAAATCTACCTCAGGTATATTTTTAGTATAGAGATGATTGGAAAAAACTTCTTCATTGATGTCGTTTAGGCTGATTTTATTTTCCGAAACTTCTCTCGCAATATTTTTCACCGCTCTGATGATTTCGTCTTTCGAGCTGTAACTCAGCGCCAAAATTAAAGTTCCGCTAGTATTATTTTGGGTCAGCTCAATAAGTTTTTTTAGTTCTTGATGCGCCGTTTCGGGCAGTTTTTCAAGATTTCCGATTGCCTGAACTCTCACGCCCTTATCCATCAGTTTCTTGGCTTCTTTCCGAATGGTGCTGACCAAAAGACTCATCAGCGTATTGACCTCCATTGCAGGACGATTCCAGTTTTCAGAAGAAAAAGCGTACAGCGTCAGGTAGGGAATATTCATTTCATCGCAAAATTCGACAGCATCGTGCACAGCTTTGATAGCGTTTTGATGCCCGAAAGTGCGGAGCATTCCGCGTTTTTTTGCCCAACGTCCATTGCCGTCCATGATGATAGCGACGTGCTGAGGCAGATTTTCTATATCTATGTTTTCTTCTATTTCTTTCACTTTTTATGTCTATTAATCGCAGAAACAAGGAGGTCTTCCGAAAGAATACGTCAGATTGATGCCTGTAACCACGTACCAGTCGTTGCTTTTGAATAGATTGCCTGTCTGGTGTTCTCCTATAATTGCTGATTTTCTTCTTTCAATTTCTTGGTCGATTCCTCCCTCATAGAGCGGGCTGCTCACAAGTGCCGGATCGATGTTTGTGGTGAATTTTGAAGTCTGTTCAGCGCTAAAATCCAGATTGTCGGTAGCGGTATATCTTGCTCCTATTTCAAAGGAAAGATTCCAATTATAATTAAATTTGATTTTATACCCTATGCCGAAAGGAATCCCCCAACTGAATGCTGAAGAATTTTTGGTAGTCAGGAAAGTGTCAAAATCATTGGGATAGGCGGGCGGAAGGGGATTGCCCTGACTGTCTTTCCTCTCCACATTGTCAATCGTATATTTCGGGTCACGGCTGCCGACAGCGGCAATACCTCCAAAAATGTACGGCGACGATGCGGATTTTTGTTCGTTATTAATGTCAAAAAAATTGTATTCAAACAGAATTGATGCTTCAAAGATATCGTTTTTTCCGTGCAGACCACGCTTATATCGGTAATCTTCTGCTGCATATTTGTCGTTGAAATACACTCTGTTGTACACAAGATTGAGCCTCACTCCCTGTCTGTTGTTAAAATTGAATCGGTAAAGCGCTCCGATGGAAAACGGCAGTCCATTTTTGATGTCATCAGGGATTGCCTGAATATAGCCAGTCTTTCCGATGTCTCCGATGATGTTGGGAACGCCCAGCGAACCTCCTATTTCATGCCGTTGTGCATTCACTTTGAAGCAAAAAGCAAACAATATTATAGTAAATAAGAAATACTTTTTCATGATGTATAATCTCTATTTTATTATTGCATAACGAAAATATTATTGCTTTTGTTACACTTTAAGGCGACAAATATACTAATTCTTTTTTGCTAAACTCCGATTTTAACAAATTTTAAACGTTTTTTTTGCAATGAGAGTAGCATAAAGCCCATAAAAGTCCACTATTTACTTCAAGCATTTTGAAGAGAATTTTCTTTCGCAAATTTTTCTGTAATAACGGTACAGACACTGTCCAACTGCCGGTAGATTTTTTCAAAATCCTCAATTTCGCCGTAGTATGGGTCGGAAATATGATTGGGAGAATTAGTATCTTCTGCCGTGATGAGTTTTACTTTCTTCTTGTCCGATTCTTTCCGAACTTGATAGATAATGTCGCTGTAATTGGCATGATCCATGACATAGATGCGGTCAAATTCATCAAAATCAGAAAGTTTAAACTGCCGTCCTCTGAGCGTTGAAATATCAATTCCGTGATTTTTGCACACTTCAATTGCCCTTTTATCAGGTTTTTGGTTTTCATGGTAATTGGCAGTCCCTGCGCTGTCCACTACGAAATCTTCGGGAAGTTTCGACCGCAGGATACCCTCCGCCATTGGAGAACGACAAATATTACCTAAACAAACCATTAATATTTTCATATTTCAGCTACTATTTTTTTGTTGATGTCGTCCACATAAGATTTAAACATTCGGTCGGTTTCAAACAAGTTACCCACAGTTTTGCAGGCATGAAGTACGGTGGCGTGGTCTCGTTTGCCGATTTGCGTTCCGATGGTGGACAGCGAAGCATTGGTATATTTCTTGGCAAAATACATCGCCAACTGGCGCGCCTGCACGATGTCCCGCTTCCGCGTTTTGGATTGAATCATGTCCAGAGGAAGTTTGAAATAATCGCAGACCAATTTTTGTATGTAATCTATAGTAATGTCTTTTTTTGAGTTGGAAATCAGATTTGCCAAAGTTTTTTCCACAAGTTCCGGCGTGATTTCTTTCTTGTTCAGCGTTGATTGTGCGATGACAGAATTGAGTGCGCCTTCCAACTCGCGAATGTTGGTTTTGATATTCTCAGCAATGTAAGCCAAAATATCTTCGGACAGTGCGATGCCGTCAAACTCCATTTTTTGGCGGAGGATTGCCAGTCTCGTCGTATAGTCGGGCGTTTGAATTTCGGTTGAAAGTCCCCATTTGAAACGGGAAATCAGCCGTTGCTCTACATCTTGAATATCAATCGGGGCTTTGTCGGAAGTGAGGATAATTTGTTTTCCGCTTTGGTGCAAGTGGTTGAAAATATAGAAGAAAACTTCCTGCGTTCCTTTTTTTCCTGAGATGAAATGTATGTCGTCCACAATCAAAACGTCTATCATCTGGTAAAAGTGGATGAAATCGTTTCTATTGTTGGCTTTGGTCGCTTCCTGAAATTGCTGGCAGAATTTTTCGGTGGAGACGTACAACACGGTTTTTTCGGGCTGTATGCGTTTCACTTCCAGACCGATGGCGTGCGCCAGATGGGTTTTTCCCAGACCGACGTTGCTGTAAATGAACAGCGGGTTGAATGACGTTCCGCCCGGACGTTTGGCTATCTGCCTTCCCGCAGAACGGGCGAGGCGGTTGGAGTCTCCTTCAATGAAATTGTCGAAAGTGTAGTTAGTATTGAGTTGGCTGTTGATTTTCAGTTTCTGCAATCCCGGAATGACGAAAGGATTGGCTACTCCACGCTCCATATAGAGCGGAGCATCAACTTCCTGCGGCTTGATTTGCGCTTTCTGGGAACTGGGAATATTGACGGAATACGGCGTTTCGGTACGATGATTTTTCTCCATCATAATCTGATACACCAGTTTAGCGTCTTTACCCAAGTTCTTGGTCAACGAACTTTTTACAATCTTAATGTAATTTTCTTCGAGGTATTCATAATAAAATTTGCTCGGTACTTGAATCGTCAATACCTTGCCTTGCAGTTTCACCGCCTTAATCGGATGAAACCAAGTTGCATATGCCTTCTCAGGGATATTATCCTTGATATAATTAAGGCATTCCTTCCACACAAAATCCGCACCTTCTGACATATCGTTATGTAAATTAAGACATTAGTTAAGAATTATAATTGTATTATTTATCACTAAATTTGCGCAACAAAATTGTGAAAAAAAAATAGAAAAAAAAAGCCTCCCCCCTATTGTTTTTTTGGTATTTTTTTCATATGGAAATAAAGCAAAAATTTAAATGATTCAGACAACAACAACAGTTAGAGTAAGATATAGTGAAACAGACCAGATGGGCTATGTTTACTATGGAAATTATCCGCAATATTTTGAAGTCGGAAGAGTAGAATTGTTTAGAAGCGTCGGGCTGTCATACAGAGAAATAGAAGATTTCGGAGTGATGCTCCCCGTTTCGGATTTGAACATAAAATACTTGAAACCTGCCAAGTACGACGACGAACTTTTCATCACAACTTCCGTTAAAAAATTGCCCGACGGCGTGCGGATTTTCTTCGAGTACGAAATCAAAAATCAAGACGGAATTTTGCTCACGACAGGCGCTGCGACACTCTATTTTATGGACAAGGTTTCGGGGAAAGTCATTCGCTGTCCCGAACGGATTTTAGCAATCATGAGACCTTATTTTGAATGACGAAATTTTGCGCAAAAAGCGAATCAAATTTCTCGAAAAAATCTTCCTTTTTTCTCATCGGAACGATGAGCGTCAGGCGGCATTTATCTGTAAATTCAGAAAATTTGATTTCCAAATTCAGTTTTTTTATCAGCATCGTCACCTGCGCTTGATGAGAATAATCAAATTCTAATTGGTAGAGTTCCGTCAATTCTTTGGTGATGATTTCCGCCTGTTCCAGCACGAGCTGTGCGCTTTCCCTGTAAGTTTTTACCAGCCCGCCTGTGCCGAGTTTCGTCCCGCCAAAATAGCGGACAATAATCAGCAAAACATTTGTAACGCCCACCGAGAGAAGCTGATTGTAAATCGGAAGTCCCGCCGTTCCTGACGGCTCTCCGTCGTCGTTGGCGCGGTAATTTCCGCCGTTCAAACCCAGACGATAAGCATAACAATGATGAGTAGCTTTGGGGTGCAGGGCATAAATATCGTCCAATCTCTTTTTTATTTCTCCCTCATTTTCAACCTGATACAAATACCCGATAAATCTACTTCCTTTTTCTTTTAAAAGGACATTTTCGACTTTCTCTTTTATGGTCTGATAGTCGCAGGGCATTTCATTTGTTTTTTGTTTCTGATAAAAGATAGTTTTGTCAATTTGGTTATTTTACTCGGTAAATTTAGGAAATTATGGCTTATCGTTGTTGCTTTCTGATTTTTCTTTACTGCAAAACACACAAAATCAGGA
>JAITOO010000141.1 GCA_031289875.1 Flavobacteriaceae bacterium | reverse complement strand
ATTTTCCTTGCATACGCTCTCGTAAACTATCAATTCGTGGGCATTGACATTTGCCGCTTTCAAGAGCGCGCCTATGTCGGAGGCGGTTTTTTTGGCGTGCGGGAACAGCACACTTTTGCCACCCAAAAGTACGGCTATCTCTTTGGCAAAACTGTCGCCGTACGAGTTTTTGGCTTCATATACGACCTTTCCGCCAAGCTCTTTTATGACGCCGCTCGTGCCCGTACCTATGGAGTATGCGGGGAGTTTCGTCCACTCTTTGTATATCTTATTTAGGCTAAAAACAGCATTTTTTGAGGTAAAAATCACAGCGTCATACTCTTTGGGCACAAATAGCGGATTTAGCTCTTTTATCTCGCTCACTTTGAGGCTCTCAACCCCGTCGTATCGCTCGCCGTTTAACAGATATATCTCCCGCACCCGCTTCTCCAAAAAATTTTTAACATTATAGCGGATTTATAATACGTTTCGGCTTCCATGACTTAATTCTTATTGCGTTTTGTCTTGCCCTCTAATTTCTTCTGTGTATTTTTAATTATCTCAAGGAAGTCTTGCTCAACTGCTGAAAGTTCGTCAATAGTGCGTTGGCGATACTTCTCGTATTCGGCACTCGCCTTCTCAAGTGCGGATTGGCGGCTAACCGTTCCCGCATTTGAGAGAATTCCTTTTCCATAACGCTTGGCAAAATCGTCCAGTTCGCTTACCCAATCACGCATATACATCGGCTGATGTTGCATAGCCCGCAGTTCCGCAAGGTCAAAAAACGCAGAAACCATACGGTTCAACACTGCGAGTTCTTCACTACTTAAGTAATTTTTGGCTATGCCAATTTCGCCCTTTGTCGGCTGTTTACCTAAAAAAACGCTCATACCCATAAATGGCAGTTCGGCATTTGCACGCTGCGCTATAACCTCTGCCGCAGTGTGTCCGTGTGCTGCAAAATGGATTTTATTCTGCACGATTTTGAAAAATTCAAGTGCCTCTGGAGTTCGCGGGTCGTAATCCACACTTGTAGCGTAGAGGTCAAGCACCTGTCTATAAAACATTTTTTCACTTGAACGTATATCGCGAATACGCTCCAAAAGCTCACGCCAATAATCACCGTTGCCTGCCTTTTTCAGCAGGTCATCATTCATAGCGAAACCTTTTTGTAGATATTCATGCAAGACGGTAGTCGCCCATTGCCGAAACTGCGTACCACGCAAAGACTTCACGCGGTAGCCGACAGCAAGAATGGCATCAAGCGAATAAAAAGACACGGGCTTGTCAGAATTTGCAATGTGCAAATTTTGCACATTGCTTTTTTCTTCAAGTTCGTTTTCGTCAAATATATTGCGAAGGTGTTTTGTTATCACGCTCCGTTCGCGCCCGAATAACTGTGCGATTTGCGCTTGCGTGAGCCACAGCGTGTTGTTCTCCATACGCACATCAATTTTCGTGCGTCCGTCCTCACTCTTATAGATGATGATTTCGGAATTGTCGTTAGATTTCATACCCATTTCCGCCTTTTATGTATTATGGTTTAACAGATGTATCTCCCGTACCCGCTTCTCCAAAATTGATATTTTTGTAATTATACCAAGAAAGACGACAAAATCTCAATATAGCAACTTTTTTGTATTACATTATATAACTAAAGAGATCTGGGATTGCCACGCCTCAGTCACAAGCTCGCAATTACAGTGGGGGGGGGTCGCTTCGCCTTACCGCAGTGATGTAAATATGTATTTAGGCCCTAACGCTATAAATATCTGAACTATGCCGTCAGTGCCATATCTCTCAAAATCAAAACTATAAGCTCATTTTAGTGGTCTTGCTCATATCTTTTGCCAAGCGAAGAGGAGATGATGTCAATATCAAAGACCTCGTACTCGCTGCAAACATTTATCAAATTGTCGCTACCTATAAATTGCATCATCCTTATTTTCGCCTTGTTCAATTTATAGTGACACCAAATGTCACTATAAACAAATTGATTCAAACTTACTTATCCTTCTTTTTTATATTTGCTGAATTCCAATATTTTTTCATCATATCAACACATTGTTTTTTGCAAATTACCATTTCAACAGACCATTTGACATGTTAGTAATAACCAATTCTTTTCCCATTACGCTTCTGCCTGCATTATGAAGAATACCATAGTCTATCATTTGGTATTCTTTATAAATATTTCTTACTAATTCGCATTCATCGTAAGTTAAAATCCAAGGTATGTCATGTAGATAATTAGTAATAATTTTTTCCAGACTTATATGGTCTTCCTTCATAAAATAGTTTGTATATAATTGGCTACCCTTGATAACATATGGAGGGTCAATGTTGAAAAAGTACTTTTTATCAACGCTCCGGTTTGTGGCATACCTTTTGATTAAAACACCAGCATCAACATTCTGTAGCCTAATACGACTCTTAAGCTGGGCAATCTTTTCTATTTTTTTTGAAATTTCACATTTGTTAAAACGACAATCCAATTTATATGTTCCCGTTTGAGCCACTCCACCAATAGGTCCACCCTTGAGAACTCCAGAAAAGTTAACTCGATTCAAAAAGAGCGTTGCAAATCCATCACTCAACTCATCTGAATATATATCTCTATAAATTGCCTTTTGTCTTTCTCTTTCATCTAATGTTATCGGTGTATCTTTAATCAGACGAAGAAATTCCTCAGTTCTATTGAGTGTCGAAAACCAAAAATGATAAATATGGGAGTCTAAGTCATTCAACACAGCAGCCCTGACAATGTTCTCACTTAATAGCCTTATTCCTATGCCAAAACCTCCAGCAAATGGCTCAATATAAGTCCTGTTATTCATTGCGTTGTTTTCAATAAGGGTTTTAATCTTTGTATAAATTTTAGATTTGCCACCAGGATATCGAAGCGGAGAAAGCGATTTTGACATATTTTACCTCTTGCTAATCAGATTTTTATATGCCATAAATGCGTTAGGTAACCAATCGGACAAATCGTAAGGGTTCGCATACATCTTTAATCTTGTATTATTTGGCTTTTTCAAAATTGCAGGCACTACCTCAAATGCAACAGAAATCGGTGTTGCATCCTTATCCTCTGAAATCAATTTTTCCAGTGGTGCAAGTAACTGTCTCTGTTTTGAAATATCATATTCATCTGGCAGTAGCCCGAATTGTGCATAGTTAAGCAATTGTAGTCCTAAATATCTGTCAAATAATTGATGGTTCCGCTGATTCCAATAATTGTCCAGACAATTCTTGCAGGAACGCGAACACTCACAATCCGTCAGAATGTCTCTTGCTATCTCAAGTACCTTATCAAGAATTGAGCCAATAAGCGAAGAATAGCCCGCACCGCTTGTGAGATTGTCGTAGAAGAACATCTCTATGTGGGAATTCTCATCATTTTTTATTCTCGGTCTCCAACCTCCACTAATCTCATTGTAATCGATATCAAGCACTAATGATACTGCCTTTTTGAGCGCCTCGTGCATAGTTGTTACGGCTACTTTTAATATACTTTTTTCTTCTGCGCTTCCATTTCCTACGAGTTTTGTAGAATCATAAGATATGTCCAGCATAAACATATCAGTCAAAAATTCATACCCCAGAAAGATATTTTGGGACACAGTGCCTTCATGACGACACAAAGGATGGTTATCATGATAAGGCTGCGAAAATGTGAAAATAGTATTTTGCGTTGCATTAGCGACTTCTGCTCCGCCACATTTTTTGCAAACATTAAATCCTTTTTTGATTTTACCCATATTAACTGTCAACACTTTGCGGTCAGGAAGATTGGCAAAACGGATTTTACTCTGCCTGAAATTGTCCATTTTGGTGTCTTCGGGGACATAGGAATAGTACGGAGCCTCAGTATAGGTGTATTGCTCATCCTCGTCCTCAAATTTTACTTCATCCCCTTTGACGGACGAAAAACCCCAAGGACGCAACATCTTATTTTTTACTATGTTGGCATTGCAATAGGGGCAAGATGAACGGTAGGCATCCTCTTGTCCTAAACCAAACCAATTACACTCTGAGCAAATATATATATCTTTGTAATAATCGTTATTCTTAAAATAAAATTCAGCCTGATTTGTTTCAAACCCCTTTGGACGTGGATTAGCATAGATACCACCACTCTTAAATATTTTTTTATCAATTGTCACAAAACGCCCAGGTGCGTATTCACTAAGTGCCACGGCGATGTCTCTCTCCGGTGCGTATTGAATATCTCGTTGTGCATTTTTGCCACGTTCAGATTCTTTCTCTACAAAAAACCTTACAACATTTTTAGGAAAAGAATATGACGGAATAAACCCTTCGCGATAGAAAATATCAAACGCAGGAGTTTCCTTGTTGTTGTTAATATACTCATCGCGCTTGCCTTCTGCTAATACATTTCGGGATATTTCACCAAAACGGGCAATGGTTACATCTGTAGATAAACCAGATGCTATTGCAAATGCCTCTGCATATTCTATAAAATTTTTACCATACTGCTCACAAAATGTGATGATTCCTATATCTACGATGCCGTCATATTGACTACTCATCTCTGCTGTAGACATAAAACCGTTCAAAGCCAACATATTGATATGACGTTGCTTGATCTTAGGATTATCTCTATCTATCCACGGACTGCGTGGTGCGCCAGAAATCATCTCGTCAGGATGCAAGAAATAGTGACTGTCATGTATCCCTCCAGAAGCGTAAGTCACGATAGTAGAAATGCCAGCATTTTTACGTCCAGCCCGTCCAGCCCGTTGTTGATAGTTCTCCCTCATGGGCGGTATGTTACGAAGCCCGACCGCAGTCAACGAGCCGATATCTATACCGACCTCCATTGTAGTTGTGCAACTTAATACATCAATGGCGTCTTCACCATTTTCTCCTGCATTTATATCTTGAAAACGCATTTCATATTTTTCTGTGCGACTCCACGTATCGCTACTAATTTCTTTATGCGATAGCTGTGCCGTATGCTCCTCCGTATCGATAGTATGAACACTATCTATTTTCTCAAGGGCATTCAAAATGGGATTTCGCCAAAAGTCAAATCGTGACAAATCAGATTCATTGATCAGCACCAATTCTGAGGAATCAAAACAAACACCACAAAAATCACCAATCTTATATGGTGACAGTTTTCCACATTTAACGCAACGATACCACACAAAATCCTTATAGGCAAATTCAATTTTTACTGAACCAAGTCTGATATAATACTGGTTGGTTGACGAAGATGCGAAAAATGTATCTCGTATCTTGTCATTTATCTTAACCATAGCAGCATCATCCACCGCAAGTAGTTTTTGCATCCGCTGGAGCATTTTTTTATCTAACGCAGTCGAGAAATCGTAACTCAGTCCAAACGTCGGTTTTTTACTTCGCCCAGGAAGTCCTTTTCTGACATCATCTTGGATAGTCTCGCCCAAGGCGGCACTATCGTCCATAACATCCCAGAAAAGCAATACGAGTAATTGATAAAGTGTATTTTTGTCAACGCATACCCCTTCGTGTTCCAAATCATCAACACAATCATCAAGCGCTGAAGATATCGGAGCCAAGAAGCCAATGCCAATATCTTTAAACGAGCGTGGGCTTTCCGTAAAAAACTTAAGTAGTTGCTCATAGTAGTCATCTGGCAATGACTGATATTTTACAGCAAGTGCTGAGTAGTCTATCGCTTTCTCTCTCCGCTCCATTCTGCTTTTCTCTTCTTTAAATTTTCTTTTATCATCAGAGAATCTCTCTTTGCTTTTCCCGCTAAAAAAAACAAGATTGTTTTGAATGCAAACATCTAAAAACGCGGGGTAAATATCTGCTAAAGAATGCTCTTTCCCATCAACTTTCAATAAAAGTGAGGCAAGCATAATGGACTGTCGGAATGCGTCTGCATCGGATGATTTTGACAGGTCTAACGCAAGTTTCGCCGCATTTTGACGTGAGTCTGAAAATAGCAATACCTTTTTTCCTTGATTTATCAGTTTTGACTTTGGTGGTTGAAGTTCAAACTGTGCTTTTGTTAAGTTGTAAAATGGAATATTGCCTTTTGTAGACAAATCAACAGGTTTCTTTAGGTGCATACGCTTTTTACATTTAGGACAATCTCCGAAATTGAACGATTGTGTTTTTATGTCAAATGTGTCATTATAGACGACATCAAGTAAATTTTCATCATCCTGTGGCAACAAATAGAGTTTCCCCGTCTGTGGGTCAAGTGAACCAATTTTGTCGTTCTTCCCCTTTTTATAGTTTTTAGGAATAATATATAGTAGCATCTCTTTTAGAGAATTCACATCACCATTCAATCCACGTCGAGGAAATACATACCAATATGATTGTCCCTCGTTTTTCTGTACATATACCCGAAAATACAATGCACCACATTTAATATGATTAACTAGTTCATATATTCTGCCGCCACATTCACAATTTTCTCTTGGAATTGATATCACTTTGCCAAGTGGTAGCTTCTCGTTTTTAGAGTATTTGGCGCAATCACATTTCGGATTAGAACATGCATATAGTCCTTGTAGACCACGCAAGAACATATGAAGGCGCACAGGGAATAGTATATTGCCTTCTTTTGCGGCAAGGGATACCAATACCAGTAAAGCATCAAGTGCTCTTTCTGCATCTATAAAATCACCAAATAAATCTCTTTTTATCTCACTATACGACTTTGCTCCATCGCGACACAGTTTATTCAACAAGACAAAAGCTTCATATCTTGGAAGATTGTCATACAGCCACTCTTGAGTCTGCACTGATTCATAGTGTTCAGGCAATTCATGGTGAAACACAATCTTTGCAAAAGCCCTTATTCTATCTGCTATAGCATCTCCTTGTACTTGATCTGTGCCAATAGATATCAATGTGCCAATATCCGTTTTCACTTCTATCTCCTTTGGAACAGACTCTTTTGAGCCAAATATAAACTCACACGAGGAAGCATCCTTGCCAGTCAAACCAGAGTAAAAGTTGTTTATTGCATTTTGCTCACCTTGCGGCATACTTGCAGTTGTGAGGATAAATTGAACTCTATCCTTCGAGATACCCAATCGATAAAAGAGTCGCTCTAATAAAAGTGCTATCTCGCCACCTGCCGAACCACGATACATGTGTGCTTCGTCCAATACAATAAGAAGTCTGTTGTCAAGCGACACATCGAGCCACTCTTTAGTCTTGCTCCATATATTGGACTCGCGTTGTCGCATCAACATATACTCCAACATTGAATAGTTTGTTATTAGAATGTCTGGCGGGCAGTTTTGCATCTCAAAACGCGTAATGAACTCTGCGTCCAATGGAGATGGTGAGTGTATGTTCTTTGAAAGATTCTCAATAAAATCATGAAGTCCATTTTCTCCAAATCTCACAGGATATTTATTTATACTCTTTAATCCATTAATGTTACGCAGCTGGCGGCTCTGAGTTTCAGTATCTGCCGCTTTGTCAACAAGATAGTTTGCACGAAAAGCTGCAGCCAATTTGCTGTTGCTTGCAGCTTTAGCATCACCGGAATACGGAGTTCTACCCGTATACATTCCAAAATGAGGAATACGGGTTGAGTGTGTATCACTTGTAAAAATATCTCGAAATTTTTCACTACCGATGATTTTCCTAAATCTTGCCAATTGATCAGAGACAAGAGCATTCATTGGATAGATGATAAGCGTTCGCACAGCTTCCGTTTTGAATATTTCGGGCTGATTTTTTGCTTCGTTAAACATTTTAGATATTATTGGCCAAAGAAAGCACTCAGTCTTGCCCGAACCAGTTCCGGTAGACACAAACAAATCACTCCCAAATAAGAAATGTTCAAGCGCCTGAACTTGATGTTCAAATGGGTCAGCAAAAATACCAAGATTCCCATTAACAAGCTTCAATAATGAATTTTTTATTCCTTGCTCGATACGGTGAGAGTTTTTAATACCATCAACTAATTTCCCGTAAGAAGCTGACGTTTCAATATATGGTTCACGGGCAATATTTGTATGCTCCGAGCATAGTTCTCCCAATAAGT
Organism: Flavobacteriaceae bacterium; assembly: GCA_031289875.1. Lineage (GTDB taxonomy): Bacteria > Bacteroidota > Bacteroidia > Flavobacteriales > Weeksellaceae > Apibacter. The sequence continues at coordinate 4,429 of JAITOO010000141.1, read as the reverse complement.
CATCAACATATAACAACAGTGTTTCACTGTTGGCAAAATAGTCGGATTTTATGTAGTTTTTCAGTCTATCACGAATTGCCTGATAGTACTGTTGGACTCCGTTAGTATTATGCATTTATGTTCCTTTTTACAATTTCTATGCCAATATTTGAAAGTACGGCAGTTGCTTCGTTTAAGAGATTATTTCGTACAATAAAGTTAACTTTATTAAATGCACTATTCTCAGGCCAAGACAGAAGCAACATAAAATAGTATTCGCGGTTAGGCAAGTACCCGCCAATTCTAATTTTTGAGTATATTTTACCATAATTGGTGATGGTAGCTTTCAACGGCTTGCCATAATGTGATTTCAAGGCAAAATACAGCCTACGATATTCGTACGATGTGAAACAGTCGGTCTGCGATTCAATGGGCTCATCGGCAAATTGAAGCGAATCATCAGACATCTGCATAACCCTATAGAATGGTCCCAACTCAGTTTTACGTGCTATTGTACAATCTGTCATTATCGATTTTTCCCAAGACTGTGATGGCACATTGTTTGATTTGGGATTGAAGAATTCTAATTCAGTTAGATCAATGTCTCTGTCATAGAAGTCAATAGAATCAAACCGTGAATGGAAATATTCCTCACTAGTTAAATCATCTCTTATTAAAAACTCTTTTGCCAATACTTTATATGTCGTAGGACTTGCGTAAACACCAAGACCATTTACGGTATAGCATGAATGTGGCAATCCAAAAAACAAGGTCTCCTCTCCCATTTGAATACTTCGACCATAATTAGCCAATCGATTGTGATTGTCGTTATTCGTCAGCAGATATCCAGTTTCCTCATAAATGTTACGAATAAATACAGGAAAACTTGTTTGCTGATTATTAGTGTCAATGAATTTATCAGATATAGATGGAAACAATTCCGAAAATCTCATCATCAAATCATTAAGCACGATAGTCTGGTTGTGCTTAGTTGTCCCAATAATACCGCCTGATGAATTTTGAGATGCATGTAGACACCACTGCCCAAGAGCCGAGTAGCAAAGCCTATAAGTGAATGACTCTTCGGTTTCATTTTGGAAGCGATGGACTCCCATATCAGTGGACATCACAGTAAGTAATTCATTCATTATGCAAACCATCTCATGAACAGATTTTTTTGTGGACATTTTCCATTATTTCCTGCATATTTAACCAAACGCTCGGAGGTATTATATGGCATAATCAGTAATACATCCACACAGTATGGCAATATATCAAACGCCAAGAAACGACATAAATCCTGCTCATTAGCTATTAGTGCACACTTTCTCTCAATTAAATTTTTACGAATTCCAAACTCACCGAGTATTTCTCTAAGTAACGACGAATATCGCGAATTTACTGCAACATTTGGGAACACTGCCTCTGCCTCTTCAATTGTTGATGGGTCTTCTGTTAAATTAGTATTGGACAAGAACGCTTCTATGTGGTTGACGTTCAGATAATGACAATACTTTAAAAACTCGTCTGGCATAAAGCATAAAGTTCTGTCGTATGCAATGGTAATAAAGATAATCTTATCTTTATGTTTATCACACATGGAAAACAAAATGGTTTCATTGAAGTTGCCAAGAAAGTTATCCAAACAAAGGATACGCCAATCTGTTGACAAGAACTCATCTATGGTTTGTTCCGAAATACCACTCCTAAATGCAAGAGTTTTTACATCTGGAGTCCCTATTAGAGCATTTGCAATGCACTTCATCAAAGGTACGCTCGTGTTACGGCTTACAACAATAGGCAAACCCTGAAACAAGATGCTGCTTAAGTGTTCCTTCAAAATGAGACAATATTCCACATCGGTGGGTACACCTATGTTTTCCAAGTTATACCCCAGATAGTCTTTGAAATCGTCTATGTTCTCTGGGCGTAAAGGTTTTTTTGCTATTTCCTTCTTTGCTGCTATAGCAACTTGCCGTTCCTCTAGCTCAGTCCGAATTTGAATTTCAAGCGACTGTCTATCATTTTTGGCTTTAGAGAGTTCAATACTCAACCGTTGCATGGATTCATCTATCTCTTGAACATGAAAACGTAGTTCCGAAATCGTTTTTTCCTTAGCTTTTATTTCGGCTTCAAGTCTTGCAATGTTGACATTATCATGTTTGAGTGTCTTAATCTCAACAGAACGTTCTTTGAGTATTTTTTTGTCTAGTTTACCCGAGTCTATTTTTTTCTGCAATTGATTAATATCAGATTTTTTGACATCCAGTTCTTCTTGTAATGTTTTCTGTTTCTCCATTGCCTCTTTAATGGACACAACCGCTGAACTCAATAGCTCAATAGACTCGGTAACCCATTCTTCTCCAGTAAGTTTGAAATACAAATTAACATTTCCTGCAAAGAAACAAAACGGTAAAGTGTGTATGTATGCCAATTCTTTGCTATTTCCATCTTCAATGCACTTGTCTATATCTTTCTGAATTTTAAAAATCCAGTCGTTGATATGTCCTTCGATAAAAGATGAAATGGAGTCTATATTGCGATTCCTAAATAGCAAATCACCTACATTAAGTTTTGATACCGCGCTTACCCTAAAGCCAGGACATATTTTTCCAAACATTTTCTGATTTTGCCGAAAATAAGCAATCGCATCCTTTGTTGGTATTACTGAACAAACATACCGTACTTCATCTTCTGTCAACATGGGAATATATTTCATATTAGCCCCTCTTTAATGAAGTATTTTGCTGCTGAGTTTATAAACCCTGATGTTCTACAACTTTTAATATACTGGCATGAGGTTTGACTAAGTACAAGTGAAGCAAAATCATTCCATGAAAAAGTTTCTGTTCTTTTGTAAAAAGCAAGGATATCAGCGAGTAATCTTTCGCCAGTTAATGTCGGTCGTTCTTTTGGAAGAATATGCCCATTAAGATACCCAGATATGTAACGCTTGATTTCACACATAGGCGTTAATAAAATCGTCATTCCTTTATTTAATGGAGTAACACCTGAATGGTTGAACAAAAAATATGTGTTATTATCGGGTGTTTCATGAGTGCTTTTGCTTTCTATAATAACCGATAATAAATCAAAGCTATCCACATCTTTTTCACGGACATCAATCAACAACTCAGCGTTCTTTTTATATACCTTTGTTCTTGACTTAATGGATACCCTCGAAATCCCACCAACAACCTTTATTATATCCTCTGAATGAACATTGATATTGCCGTGAGCTTGCAATTCAAATGAAGAATACAAATATGCATAATCACCCGTAATTAGCACAGATTCATCAATAAAAGACGCTGGTGGCCACATCAACATAAGCGTTTCAGGTTTTTCCAACTTATATCCCCAAGACGACAGCAAAGAATCAATATTGCTCGTTTTCTCTTTAATGGTCAGAATTTTCCCTAAAAATTTTTTCCCCATCGTTACGAATTCAAAAGTGTCATCTACTATTATTTCATATTGATTATCCATATCCGACCAATATTGATTCTGATACACTACAATGTATGAGATATCGGTGTACAAAACCGAACTACGAACCAATTTCGCCCGATAATTACTATCACAAATTTGCATTTTAAAGAAAGTTGGAATATTGTCCACGTTATTTTTAAACACCTCATATTTGCGTTTTATGTCATTAAGTGTGTTTGATAGGAAATAATTGCATGAAAATTTATCAATAGGTATCATATTGGAAACATCAGGAGCAAAATTTCTAGTATTTATCGGCTGAGTAAAGAACGCCTTCTCATGATCGGATGCACTTATTTCAAAACTTATAGATGACTTCTCATAAGCATTTATTTCATCCTCGCTAAAGCGTAATCCAACACAAAACATCTTTTTGTTGATATCGAAATAAAATTCAGCTCTCTCGGTTTTACTTTTCCTTGAACGGGCATCTGTATTTATTGTTTCATATTGACTAAGGTATTCTTCGCATTCAACATCATTGTTGCCGCTAAGATGTCTAAAGTGCGAAACCATATACTTGCTATTCACAGCAGCAAGATGTACTTCCTCGCCACAATGAGCACATTCATAACGATATGGCTCAAAACCACTAGCAATAGCAGCCAAATCTGCAGACACTTCAGATTGTAAAAAAGTATCATATGCCTTTCGCATTTTTTATGAACCCTTTCATTAAGCAGGAGTATTCAACAAGTAGAGTTGGCTTAATAATCTTTCTTTGGCTGCCAGCTCTCAATAATGACTATTATTACTTATCATACCAATAAATCTCAAAAATGTCCAATTTAATTCAGTTCTATTTATATTTTTATCTATAAGCAACTTTCACAGCTTGTTGTATCCTTGTCGTTGCAATTAACCTCTTCACTCCCACTCTATCGTGGCTGGCGGCTTGTTTGAGATATCATACACTACTCTGTTGATACCCTCTACCTCGTTGATGATACGCGTACTC